>NZ_BHYL01000056.1 GCF_003851725.1 Cellulomonas algicola
CGGGGGGGGGGGCCCGGGCCCGTCGCCGTCCTCGCCAGGACTGCGCCGGAGCCGCGTCAGCACCCGGCACGCGGCCGTCGCGGGCACCAGGGCCTCTCGTCCTGCCGCGCCCGCGCCGGTCTGGCTAGTGTGGTCGCACGTGCCCCCGGGGAACCGCCGGGAGGCGGCCGGGAGACGACGATGGACCAGGCAACGACGCCGAGGATCCGCACGGTGGCCCTGCTGGGCGCCGCCGGCGCGGGCAAGACGACGCTCGTCGAGGAGCTCCTCCACCAGGCCGGGGTGCTGACCCGGCCCGGGCGCGTGGAGGACGGCTCGACGGTGAGCGACCACGAGCCGGAGGAGGTCGCGCGCGGCATCTCCCTCGGGCTGGGCGTGGCGCCGTTCCGATGGCGCGCCCCGGACGGCGACTACGACGTGACGCTGCTCGACACCCCCGGGTCGCCGGACTTCGTGGGCGCGTGCGACGCCGCGGTGTCGGCCGCAGACCTGGCGCTCGTCGTGGTCAGCGCGGTCGACGGCGTGCAGGCGGGCACCCACGCGGCGTGGCGCACGGCGTCGGACGCGAGCCTCCCCGTGATCGTCGTCGTGACGAAGGAGGACAAGGCCCGCGCGGACTTCCGGCACGTCGTCGCCGACCTGCGCGCGGCGTTCGGTGACGGGTTCGTGCCGCTCGAGCTGCCGCTGGGCGAGGAGTCCGCGTTCACGGGCGTCGCCGACGTGCTCACCGAGGAGGGCCTCGCGTACGACGCCGACGGTCACCACCACAGCGAGCCGCTGCCGGCCGACGTCGTGGACGAGGAGCACCGCCTGCACGACGAGGTGACGGAGGAGATCGTCGCGCACGACGACGAGCAGCTGGAGCGCTACCTGTCGGGCGACGTACCGAGCGCCGCCGAGCTGGAGCGGACGCTCGCGCACGAGGTCAGGGACCGGGAGGCATTCCCGGTCCTCGTCGTCTCGGGGGTCACCGGGGTCGGCGTGGACCGGCTCGCGGACCTGCTGTGCGAGCTCGCGCCGTCCCCCGCGGACCGCACGTCGCGCGTGCTCGCGGGCGACACGGTCGTCGAGGTCGCGGCCGACCCGGACGGCCCGGTGCTGGTGCACGCGTTCCGCACGCTCGCCGACCCGTTCGTCGGGCAGGTGACGCTGCTGCGTGTGCTGTCCGGGACGCTGCGCCCCGGCGACAAGCTCGTCAACACGACGACCCGCACCGAGGAGCGCATCCCCGGGCTCTTCCGGCTGCGCGGCAAGGAGCACGTGCCGGTCGACACCGTCCCGGCGGGGCACGTCGCGGCCGTCGCGAAGCTCACGGGCACGCCGTCGGGGTCGCTCCTCGCGGACCGGACCGGCCCGGGCGCCGCCATGACGGCCGTCCCGCCGCGCACCCGCCCGCCCGTGTACGCGCTCGCGCTCGAGCCGCTCACGCAGTCCGACGACGACCGGCTGTCCGCCGCGCTGACCCGGCTGGTCGCCGAGGACACCACGCTGACGGTCGACCGCAGCACCGACCGGACGATCCTGCGCGGCCTCGGGGACACCCACCTCGCCGTCGCCCTGGAGCGCCTGGCGCGCGTCTTCGGCGTGCACGTGCGCACGTCGCCCGTGCCCGTCGGCTACCGCGAGACGATCCGCAAGCCCGTCGAGGCCGAGGGCAAGGTCAAGAAGCAGTCCGGCGGGCACGGGCAGTACGCGGTCGTGCAGCTGCGCGTCTCGCCCGCGCCGCACGGGTCGGGGTTCGAGTTCGTCGACAAGGTCGTCGGCGGGGCGATCCCGCGCGGCTACCTGCCCGCGGTGCAGAAGGGCGTCGTCGAGGCGATGGAGCACGGCGGCCCGCACGGGTACCCCGTCGTGGACCTGCGCGTCGAGGTGTACGACGGCAAGTCGCACTCGGTCGACTCGTCCGACATGGCGTTCCGCACCGCCGCCGCGACCGGAGTGCGCGAGGCGCTCGCCGCCGCCGGGACCGTGGTGCTCGAGCCGATCTGCCACGTGTCGGTCGTCGTCCCCACGGCCGCGCAGGGCGACGTCATGAGCGACCTGTCGTCGCGGCGCGGCAGGATCACCGCGACGGCGTCGCTCGACGACGGGACGGTCCGGATCGAGGCGTCCGTGCCCGAGGCCGAGCTCTCCCGGTACGCGCTCGACCTGCGCTCGCTCACGGGCGGCCGCGCCGAGCTGACCGTGACCCCCGACCGTTTCGAGGTCTGCCCCGACCACCTCGTGCCCGCCTGACGCACCCGTCCGACCGGCGACGTCGCGGCCGCCGGGCCTACGCTCGGGCGCATGGCCCGCTACTTCGACGTCCACCCGCAGGACCCCCAGCCCCGGGCGATCACGCAGGTCGTCGACCTGCTGCGCAACGGCGGTCTCGTCGTCTACCCGACCGACTCCTGCTACGCGCTCGGCTGCCGGGTCGGCGACCAGGAGGGCGCCGAGCGGATCCGCCGCATCCGCCACCTCGACGACCGGCACCACTTCACGCTCGTCTGCGCGGAGTTCGCGCAGCTCGGGCAGCTCGTGCACCTCGACAACGCGGCCTTCCGCGCGATCAAGGCGGCCACGCCCGGGCCGTACACGTTCATCCTCAAGGCCACGCCCGAGGTGCCGCGTCGGCTCGCGCACCCGAAGAAGCGGTCCGTCGGCGTGCGCATCCCCGACAACCGCGTCGCGCAGGCCATCGTCCGCGAGCTCGGCGAGCCGCTGCTCTCCTCGACGCTGCTGCTCCCCGGCCAGGACGAGCCGCTCACCGACGGCTGGCAGATCAAGGAGGAGCTCGACCACGTCGTCGACGCCGTCGTGGACGCCGGCGATTGCGGCACCGTGCCGACGACCGTCGTCGACTGGACCGAGGACGCGCCGGAGGTCGTCCGCGTCGGTGCGGGCGACGCGTCGCGCTTCGCCTGAGCGCCGCCGGTCGCCCTTCGCCGACCGGCGGCGGTCTGCGGCGGGCGGTCTTCTGTCGGCGGTCGACGGAGGGCTGACGCCCCTCGGCTCAGTCGGTGACGTCGACCGTCGAGCGCCCCGACCAGACCGCGCCGAACGGCAGCAGCACCCACGGCTGCGACGTCGACGGCGGCAGCACGCGGTGCAACCACTCCGCGTCGGACGCGTCCGCCGGGGCGCTGCCGGTCCCGGGACACGTCGGGCAGCCGCAGTAGCAGCCGACCCGGACCACCGGCTCGTCGGACGAACCCGTGACGGCTCGTTCCATGTCTCGCCTCCTTCGACGTGCCGGAAGGATGCGGGGTGGTCGCGCTGCCAGGAAAGCCTCCCAGGTCACGAACTGGTCCCGATCCGGTCGCGGTGTGGTCCGATGGGGGGACGGGCGGACGTGCGGGAGGTGCGATGAGCGGCGGGCACGTCGGCGTCGTCGGACCGGGTGAGGCGTCGGGCGTCGACCTGGACGTCGCCGAGGAGGTCGGGCGCGGGCTGGCCGCGCTCGGTCATGTGGTGCTGTGCGGCGGGCTCGGCGGCGTCATGGCGGCCGTCGCGCGGGGCGCGCACGACGCGGGCGGCACGGTCGTCGGGCTGCTGCCGGGCGACGACCGCGACGCCGGGAACCGGTGGCTCACCGTCGCGCTCCCGACCGGGCTGGGCGAGGTCCGCAACGCGCTGCTCGTGCGCGCGAGCGACGTCGTCGTGAGCGTCGGCGGGTCGTGGGGCACGCTGAGCGAGGTCGCGCTCGCCGTCCGGGCGGGCGTGCCGGTCATCGCTGTCGGCGGCTGGGTCGTCCGCGCGGCTGACGGGCACGAGCCGGGACCGCCGCCGGGCGTCACCGCGGAGCGTCTGACCGGCGGGACGTCGGCCCGGCCGGCGGTGCACCACGTGCCCGACGCACGCGCCGCGCTCGAGGCGGTCGACGACCTGCTCGGGGGCGGCCGGTGACGGACGCGACCGGCGCCCCGCGCCAGCGGCGGGCGCGCCGAACGGCGACGACTCCCGCGACCTCGACGACACCTGCGACCTCGACGACCGCCGCGACGACGGGCGGGTCGTCGCGCCCGTCGGACGGAGCCCTGCCCGACGATGCGCGACGCCCGCTGCTCGCGCGCGACGCCGCGACCCTCGACGACCTCGACGCGCTGGTCGTCGGGTGCCGCGCGTGCCCGCGGCTCGTCGCGTGGCGCGAGGAGGTCGCCGAGGTCAAGCGCGCCGCCTTCCGCGACGAGACCTACTGGGCACGACCGGTCCCGGGCTTCGGCGACCCTCAGGCGGGCGTGCTCGTCGTGGGCCTGGCGCCCGCCGCGCACGGCGCGAACCGCACAGGCCGGATGTTCACGGGCGACCGGTCGGGCGACTTCCTGTTCGCGTCGATGCACCGGACGGGGTTCGCGTCGCAGGCGCTGTCGGTGCGCGCCGACGACGGTCTGACGCTCACGGGGATCCGCGTGACGGCTCCCGTACGGTGCGCGCCTCCCGCGAACGCGCCGACGCCCGCCGAGCGCCGGACGTGCGGGCCGTACCTGGCGCGCGAGGTCGAGCTCGTCGACGCGGGCGTGATGGTCGTCCTCGGCGGGTTCGGGTGGCAGGCGGTGCTCACGACGCTGGCCGAGCAGGGGTGGGACGTGCCCCGTCCGCGACCGGCCTTCGGGCACGGCGTCGAGGTGCGGCTGCGACGGCCGGACGCCGGCCGGGGGCGGACCGAGCTGACGCTCCTCGGCTGCTTCCACGTGAGCCAGCAGAACACCTTCACGGGCCGGCTGACGCCCGCGATGCTGGACGCGGTGCTCGAGCGCGCGCGCGTGCTCGCCGTGGGCGGCGAGGTCTAGCGTCGGGCGCACCGGACCGCGCGGGCGTCGCGCGGCGGGGCGTGCGGGGAGGTCGACGTGGAGGTCGCGTTCGTCGCGGGGTTCGGTCCGATCACGCGGGACGGCGCCGCCGCGCGCGCGTTCTGGGAGGGCGGCCTGGGCATCCCGCTGGAGGAGCCCGCTCCGGGCTACCTCACCAACGACTCGCTCGACGGCGTGAAGGCGTTCGCGCTGTGGCCGCTCGCCCAGGCCGCCGAGTCGACGTTCGGGTCGTCCGCGTGGCCGGCCGACGTGCCGGTGCCGCAGGCGTGGCTCGAGCTCGACGTGCCGTCGGTCGAGGCGGTCGCGGCGGGTGTCGCGGAGCTCGCGGCTGCGGGCCACCGGGTGCTGCGGGGGGCGACCGAGGAGCCGTGGGGGCAGACGACCTCGCGGCTGCTGAGCCCGGAGGGTCTGCTCGTCGGCCTCACCTACACGCCGTGGATGCACGCCGCGCCACCCGCGGTCGACTAAGTTCAGCAGACTGAGAAAGTCGTCTACGCTGTCCGGAGACGTCGCGACGGAGCGTCGTCGGGACGGGAGGCGACATGAGCGACCAGATCCCCGGCGGGTACGTCGCCGGCATGACATGGGGCTGGACCGGTGTCCGCGGCACGTGGGCCGGCCCGACGGCCGAGCGGTCGATGGACCTCATGGTCGAGCGCCTCGGCGTCACCTGGACCGCGATCACGTTCGCCGCCTACCAGGACACCGCGCAGTCGGTCGACGTCCGCTGGACCGAGCCGCCCACGGTCACCGACGACGAGGTCCGGTGGGCGGTCCGCGCCGCGAAGGCCCGCGGCCTGCGCGTCGTCCTCAAGCCGGTCGTCAACGTCGCGGACGGCACCTGGCGCGCGCACATCAACTTCTTCGACCACGACGTCCCGTGCGAGCCGACGTGGCGCGACTGGTTCGCGTCGTACACCGCCTACGTCGTCCACCACGCGCGGATCGCCGCCGAGGAGGGCGTCGAGATGCTCTGCATCGGCTGCGAGATGGTCCAGACGGACCGCCGGGCCGACGAGTGGCGCACGCTCGTCGCCTCGGTCCGCGAGGTGTACGACGGCCTCGTCACGTACAACTGCGACAAGTACCAGGAGGACCGCGTCACCTGGTGGGACGCCGTCGACGTGATCTCGTCCTCCGGTTACTACCCCGTCGACGACTGGGAGAACCAGCTCGACCGCATCGAGCCCGTCGTCGAGCGGTTCGGCAAGCCGTTCTTCTTCATGGAGGCCGGCTGCCCCAGCCGCGAGGGGTCGCCCGCGCTGCCGAACGACTGGTCGCTGCGCGGGGCGCCGTCGCAGGGGGCGCAGGTCGCCTGGTACGAGGCCGCCTTCACCGCGAGCGCGCGCCGCCCGTGGGTCCAGGGCTTCATGCTGTGGGACTGGCCCGCGTCCCTGTACGACGAGGCGGACGCCGCCACGAACGACGACTACTGCATGTACGGCAAGGCCGCCGAGGCCACCGTCCGCGAGGCGTACGCGGAGCGCACCACGACGCGCGTCTGACGACGCCGGGCGGGTGGTCGACGACGATTCCGCTGGCCACCCGCCAGGATCCCCTCCACGCTGGCCGACATGGAGACGGCACCGGCGCAGGGCGAGGAAGCACGCGAGCGCGGGACGCGACCTGCGAGGACCGACCCGGCGCCCGACACCACGCACCCTGCGACCGACCCGCCGAAGCCCTCGGGGACCGATCCGCGCGGCACCGACGCCGCGCCCGATGCCGGCGAGCCGCGGCCGCGACCGGAGGGCGTCCCCGCCGGTCCGCGCTGGTGGCGCTGGTGGGGCTGACGCCGACCGACCGGTGGGACGCGCGAGCCGCCGTCCGCCGACCACGGACCCTGCGTCGTACCGTGCGCACGTGACGCCGCGCCTCGAGCTCTCGTTCCTCACGTTCGTCCCCTACGACGACCCCGCCGACGCCGGCCGCTCGCTGCGCGACGCGGTCGACCTGTTCCGGTTCGCCGAGGAGCTCGGCTACGACGTCGGCTGGGTGCGCGTCCGGCACCTCGAACGGTTCCTGTCGTCGCCGTTCCCCCTGTTCTCGGCGATCGCCGAGCGCACCACCCGCCTGCGGTTCGGCACGGCCGTCCTGCCGATGCGCTACGCGGACCCGGTGTCCGTCGCGGAGGACGCCGCGACGGTCGACCTGCTGTCGGGCGGGCGGCTCGAGCTCGGCGTCGCGGGCGGGATCAAGCCGGCCGCCGCGGTCCTCGACGGCGTGTACGGCGCGGGAGAGCGCTCGTTCGACGACGAGTCGCAGGACCGGATCACGCGGCTGCGGGCGGCGCTGCGCGGCGAGCCCGTGGCCGTCGCGCCGTCGTCGGGCTTCCCGATCGCCGAGCCGGGCACGCCCCTGACCGTCACACCGCACAGCCCCGGTCTGGCGGACCGCGTCTGGTACGGCCCGGGATCGCGTGCCACGGCCGTGCGGACCGCGGAGCAGGGCATGGACCTGCTCGTCTCGACCCTCAACACCGAGGACGACGGGCGCTCGTTCGAGGAGGGTCAGCGCGACCAGATCCTCGCCTACAAGGACGCGTTCGACGTGCCCGGCCGGACGCCGCGCGTCGTCGCAGGCCGCATCGTGCTGCCGAGCGTCACACCCGCCGACGACGACCTGTTCGCGGAGTACGTCGCCTGGTACGCGGGCCGCTTCGACTCGCGCGGCCGCCCCCACCCCGGCGCCGGCTTCGGCGTGTTCTCGCCGACCCACCACGGCCCGGCGGACGCGGTCGTCGAGAGCCTGCGGGCCGACGTCGCGCTGCGCGAGGCGACCGGCCTCGACGTGGTCCTGCCCGCGAACGCGTCGCACGCGATGAGCCGCCGCATCCTCGAGAACGTCGCGACCTCCGTCGCCCCCCATCTCGGCTGGACGGGGTGCGAGTAGTCATATTCGCATATGGCCGATATGGTGATGTGCGTGCGCACGACGCTGATTCTGCCTGACGCCCTGTACCGCGAGGTCAAGTCGACCGCTGCCGCATCGGGGGAGACGATGACGTCCTTCGTGGAGGAGGCGCTGCGCGACGCACTGCGGCGACACGCCTCCGACGCGCCAGCCCGCGTCGACTTCGTCGTCGTCCCCACCGGCAGCGGCGGTCTCCAGCCCGGGGTCGAGCTCGACGACGGCGCTGCGCTGCTCGACGTGATGGAGGGGCGGTGATCCTGCCGGACGTCAACGTGCTGGTGGGCGCGGTGCGGGCGGACGCCGTCCAGCACCCCGAGCTGCGCGCCTGGGTCGAGGAGCACGTTCCCGGCCCGCACGCGTTCGGCGTCACCGATGCGATCCTCGGCGGTGTCGTGCGGGTCCTCACCCACCCGCGCGTCTTCGTCAGACCGTCGACCGTCGACGAGGCGCTCGGGTTCGTCCAGGGCCTCCTCGACCACCCCAACGTCGTGCGGGTGGGGCCCGGTCCGCGGCACTGGCACCTCGTCGGCGAGCTCTGTCGAGCGGCGAACGCACGCGGGAACCTGGTGTCCGACGCGCAGCATGCCGCCGTCGCGATCGAGCACGGGGCGACGTGGGTGTCCCAGGACCGCGACTTCGCGCGTTTCCCCGGTTTGCGCTGGGTCACGGCTGTCGACTCGCCCTGACACTCGGTCGTCCGCCGCCGCCACCGCGGCGACCGGGTGACCGACCTCCCCGGACGTCTCGATCGTCGATATGTTCGGCGCCGAAACACATCGACTATCGAGATGGTGGTGCGGCGATGTCGGCAACGGCTGAGCACGAGCAGGTGGACGAGCGGTCGGCTCGGACGTGGGGCTCCGCGCTCCTGGTCGGAGCACTGATGGTCGCTTCGGCCCTCGCGGTCGTCGCGGGCGTCGTCATCGCCGTGCTCGCTGCGGACGACCGCGGCACCGCCGCGGAGGCTCCCGTGCGGCTCACGGCCCCCGTCGCGTACACGGACGCGCTCGTGCCATGCGTCGACGGCTGGACGATGGCGGACGGCTCCTCGTGCGAGCCCGCAGCGTCGCCCGACGTCTGGCCGGCCGGTGAGCCGCTGCCCGTCCGTCGCTCGGGCAGCCTGCTGGCGGGGACGACGGGCGACGCTCTCAGCGCGCTCCTCGCGACCGCCGGGGCGTGGGGAGGGTTGGTCGCGGGCGGCAGCGTCGGGCTGCTGCTCGTCCCCGTGCTGCGCAGCACCGCGTCGGGTCGCCCGTTCGGTCCGGGCAACGACCGGCGACTCCTGCTCGCCGCCGTCGTCGTCGCCGGGGCCTGGGCGCTGGCCACGGTCGGCGACCGTCTCGCGGCCGCCCGCATCGTCGCAGCGATCGAGGGCACCCCACGGTGGTCGTCGACCGGCTCGTTCGAGATGCCCACCGGTTGGCTCGCACCGGCCTTCGAGGTCACCTGGTGGCCCTTGCTCCTGGCCCTGCTGCTCATCGCCCTCGCCGCCGCGACCCGCCGAGGCAGCCGGCTGGCCGCCGACGTCCGAGGACTGGTGTGAGCGTCGACGACGAAGGCACGCATCGCGTCGTCTCCCACCTGGCCGCCCTGCTCGACGCGCGCGGGATGACGCTCGTTCAGCTCGCCGCGCTGACCGGGATCACCGTCGCCAACCTGTCCGTGCTCAAGAACGGCCGGGCGCGAGCCGTCCGGTTCAGCACGCTCACCGTGGTCTGCGACGTGCTCGGGTGCCAGCCGGGCGACCTCCTGGAGGTCGTGCCACCCGACGCGTGACCGCCCGGTGCACGCGGCGCGCAGGTCCGGGTCCGGCTCCGATCAGCGGCCCGTGACCGACCAGACGCCGTCCACCAGGTCGACGAGGCGCGGCAGGATCGTGTCGCCCGCGACGCGCAGCCCGTCGTGCAGGTGCGCGTTCGTGATCCACACCTGCACGTTCCCGACGACGTCCGCGGTGCGCAGCGCCAGGTCGAGGTCGACGTACGGGTCGTCGTAGTACTGCACCGCCGCGACGGGCACGTCGTTGGACGCGAGCCGGTCGAGGTCGTACAGCTCGGGCCAGTCGGTCCGCTCGGCGAGCAGGTGCGCGGCCGCCTCGAACGGGCGCAGCGCCGCCTGCTGCGCGTACATCCAGGGGTACATCGCCTCGCCCGTGAGCAGCAGCGGGCGCGCCGACGACACGAACGAGGACCGCCGGTCGTGCTCGGCGGCTGCCGCCCACCCGCCCGTGCGCTCGCCCTGGTGGTAGATGACCTCCTGCAGCACCGCGTACAGCGGGTTCGTCTCGAAGCCCGTGCGCGCCGCGACCTCGGCGAGGAACGGCACCGACGGCTCGCCCGTCGCGTCGTCGAGCGCCGTGTCGAGCAGCCAGTGCAGGCCGCTGATCCCTGTGCTCATCCCGAGCGACATCCCGAGGGCCTGCAGCCGCTCCGGACTGAGCGCGTCCCCGCCGGGCAGCACCACGTCCCCGGCGGCGGTCCGGTCCGCGAGCGCGCCGAGCAGCGCCACGTCGTCGGGGTGCTGACGTGCGAGCTCGCGGTTGCGCGCCTCCTGCCGGTCGAACGTGTGCCGGTACACCGTCTCGGCGTCGACCGTCAGCGGCGGAAGGCCACCCGTCACGTAGCAGCGGGTCAGCGCCTCGGGGTGCCGCGACAGGTACGTCATGGTGAGGAACCCGCCGTAGGACTGCCCGAGCGTCGCCCACCGCCTCCCGCCGAAGACGGTCGCACGCAGGTGCTCGGCGTCCGCGACGATCGCGTCGCCGCGGAAGCACGCGAGGTAGTCCGCGACGGTCGCCGCGTCGGCACCGGACGCCGTCATCCGCTCGACCGTGCGGGCGTCCACACGCGACGACCGGCCCGTCCCGCGCTGGTCCAGCAGCACCACGCGGTGCTTCTCGAGCGCCTTCGCGAGCCAGCCGCCCTGCGCGGGCCGCGGGCCCATCCCGCCGGGGCCGCCCTGCAGGAACAGCAGCAGCGGCAGGTCCTCCGTGGCGCGACGCGGGTCGACGACCTCGCGCGCGAACACCTCGATCTCCCCGAACCGCGCCGGGTCAGCACGGTCGACCGGGACGCGCACCCGGTGGTCGCGCACGACGAACCCCGTCATGCGGTACCCGTCGTCCTGCCCGTCGCCGCCCGGCCGCTCACCCATGCGCGTCAGCGTAGGGGCCCGCGCGGACCACCGGTCGACCGCCCACCACCGTCGGCGCCCGCCGTCCGGCTCGGCTCAGGCCCGTGCCTCGACCGACACGTCCGGACCCGGGAAGACGAGGCTCTCGTGCCCGTCGTCGAACTTCACCAGGTACGGCCCGTCGGAGCCGCGCGCCTCCACGACCGTCCCGCGGCGATCCGTCGTCCCGACCGTCCGGCCGTGGACGACCACCGTGTCACCCACCTCAGCGTGCATCGTCGCTCACCTCGACACCCAGGCTAGACACCGCGGCCCGCGCCCACCACGTCTCCCGACGGGCGGGCCCGCCGCGGGGCACGCAGACTGACGGGTGCCGGGGCGATCCGGCGACCCCACGAGCCGGCAGGAGACGACATGGGCATCGACGACCTGGTCAGCAAGGCGAAGGGCGCCCTGCAGGGCCACGAGGAGCAGGCGAAGGACGCGCTCGACCGCGCGGCGGGCGTCGTGAAGTCACGCACGGACGACGGCACCGACGCGAAGGTCGACGAGGTCGTGGAGAAGGCCAAGGACTTCCTCGACCAGCAGAAGAAGCACTGACCTCCGCCCGTCCGGCGTGCGCGGCGGGAATGACGCCACGAGACCGAAGGTTGCGACCAGCATGCCTCTGACCGGTGAGTACGCACCCAGCACGTCCGAGTGGGCCCGCAAGCAGGCCGAGCTCTTCGAGGCCACCGACGGCCGCGAGGGGAACACGCTGCAGGGCAAGCCCGTCATCGTCCTGACCTCAGTCGGGGCGACGAGCGGCAAGCTCCGCAAGAACGCGCTCATGCGCGTCGAGCACGAGGGTCGCTACGCGGTCGTCGCGTCCAAGGGCGGCACCCCCGAGAACCCCGCCTGGTATCACAACCTCGTCGCGCACCCCCACGTCGAGCTGCAGGACGGTGCCGTGAGGCGCGACTACGAGGCGCACGAGGCGACAGGTGCCGAGCGCGACGAGTGGTGGGCGCGCGCGACCGCGGTCTGGCCCGCGTACGACACCTACCAGACGAAGACGGACCGTCGGATCCCGCTCTTCGTCCTCACGCCGATCGAGCCCTGACCCGTCGACGACGGGCAGACGGCCGGCTGCGACGCACACCGCGTCTGCGCCGGCCCGTCGCTCGTCTGCTCTCGCACGCCCGCGTCCGGCCTGCCCGTCGCTCGTCCGCTCCCGCACGCCCGCGTCCCGGCCGGCCCGTCGCTCGTCCGCTCCCGCACGCCCGCGTCGTGCGAGCCCGTCCTCGGCAGCCCGCGCGCTACCCCTGACGTGCGGGTGCGCGCGCGTCAGCCGAGCAGGAGCTTCCAGCCGCAGACGCCGAGCAGCCCGCCGAGGATCGGCGCCGCGACGGGCACCCAGGAGTACCGCCAGTCCGAGCCGCCCTTGTGCCGCAGCGGCAGGAGCGCGTGCACGATGCGCGGCCCCAGGTCACGCGCGGGGTTGAGCGCGGGGCCGGTCGGCCCGCCGAGCCCGGCGACGAGGCCCCAGACGAGGAAGCCGATGACGACGTGCGCCAGCCCCGGCTCGGTCGTCGTGAGCGGCGAGTGGACGATCCCGAGCGCGCACGAGAACAGGATCACGGAGCCGAGCAGCTCGTTCGCGAACCCGTTGAGCCGCGACCGGGCGGCGTTGACCGTGGAGAACGTCGCGAGGATGTCGTCGGGGTCGGTCGTCGCGTCGTAGTACGGCTTGTGCGTGACGACGATGGCCAGCTGCCCGGCCATGGCGCCGAGCATCTGCGCCGCGATGTAGTACGGCACGTTGGACCACGGGAACAGGCCCCACGCGGCGAGGCCCAGGGTGAACGCCGGGTTGATGTGGTTGCCGCTGATCCCGCCGAACATGACAGCCGGGATCATCACGCCGAACCCGTACCCCATCGCGATGAGCGACCACCCGCCGCGGTAGCCCTTCGACCCCTTGAGGTGGACGTTCGCGACGGTGCCGTTGCCCAGGATGATGAGGATGGCGGTGCCGATGAACTCGCACGTCACGCGGATCCAGAGCGCGTAGGACGGGTCCATCGGGTGCGTCTCCTCTGCGGGCTCGCTCGTCGCACGCGCCGGGCTGCGGCGCGGTCGTCACGTCGTCGGGTCGGTCAGGGCGTCCGGGCGGTCGCGGGCTCGTCGGTCTGCTCGCGTCCGGCCACGGAGTGCCGGTAGGAGTACACCGCATAGATGACGACGCCGATGACAAGCCACACCGCGAACCGCACCCAGGTCAGCGCGGTGAGGTTGAGCATGAGCCAGATGCAGGCGACGCCCGCGATGATCGGCAGCGCCGGGGACCACGGCACCTTGAAGCCGCGGGCCAGGTCGGGCCGACGCCTGCGGAGGATCGGGACGCCGAAGCTGACGAGGACGAACGCCGACAGCGTGCCGATGTTGATCATCTCCTCGAGGAGCTCGACGTCGGACAGGCCTGCGATCAGCGCGACCACGATGCCGGCACCGATCTGCAGGCGGGCGGGTGTCCGGAACCGCGGGGACGTGCGGGACATGCCGCGCGGCAGCAGCCCGTCGCGGCTCATCGCGAACACGACGCGCGTCAGGCCGAGCAGCAGCACCATGAGCACCGACGTGAGGCCCACGAGGATACCGACGCTGATGATCCGGCCCGCCCAGTCCGCGCCGACCAGCACGAACGCCGTCGTGAGGGACGGCGAGTCCGACGCGGCGAGGTCGGTGTACGACACCATCCCGGTGACCACGATCGTCACGAGGATGTAGAGCACGGTCACGACGGCGAGGCCGCCGAGGATGCCGCGCGGGATCGTGCGCTGCGGCTCGTGCGCCTCCTCCGCGGTCGTCGCGACGACGTCGAAGCCGATGAACGCGAAGAACACGAGCGCGGCGCCGGACAGGATGCCCATCACGCCGTACATCGAGGGGTCCATGCCGAGCAGGAACGCGGTGAGCGGCTGCTCCAGGGAGGACGCGCCCTCGGCCGGCTGCGACGGCGGCACGAACGGCGAGTAGTTGGCGGCGTTGACGTAGAAGAAGCCCGCGACGATGACGAACACCGTGATACCGACCTTGATGATCGTGAACACGCTGTTCACGCGCGCGCTGAGCTTGGTGCCGATCGCGAGCAGCGTCGTGAAGATCGCGACGATGACGACGGGCCCCCACTCCACGTCGACCGGGCCGAGCTCGAGCGTCGTCGGCACGTCGATGCCGAACAGCCCGAACGCGTCGGACAGGTAGACGCCCCAGAACTTCGCGATCACCGCTGCGGCCAGCAGCATCTCGAGGATCAGGTCCCAGCCGATGATCCACGCGACGAACTCGCCCATCGACGCGTACGAGAACGTGTACGCGGAGCCTGCGACGGGCAGCGTCGACGCGAACTCGGCGTAGCACATGATGGCGAGCGCGCAGACGATCGAGGCGATGACGAACGACAGGATGACCGCGGGGCCCGCGTAGTTCGCGGCGGCCGTCGCGCCGACCGAGAAGATGCCCGCGCCCACCGCGACGGCCACGCCCATGATCGCGAGGTCCCAGGCGGTGAGGTTCCGCTTGAGGTGGCGGTCCGGGTCCTCCGCGGAGGCGAGCGAGTCCTCCACGGACTTGCGTCGGAAGATGCTCGTCGACGTCGCCATCTCAGCCCCTTCGCCGGCGTGCGCTGACGTGGGACAGCATGCCGGGGATGCGTGTGCTCGGCACCCCGGCACGAGCGGCCTGTGGACACCGACGCGCGCTTCCGGGGCTGTGGACGGCTCAGTGTGTCAGCGGGTCGGACTCCCCTCCCGGGACCTGCGCACCATGCGGAGCACCGACGCGTCGACCACTGTCGCGAGCGCCGCACCCAGCCCGTACGCGAGCAGGTCGACCGGCACGAACGTCGTCCCCACGACGAACCGGCTCACCGGCACCGCCTGCACCAGCGCGGCCGGCGCTCCCGTCAGCTGCGCGAGCTCGACGGCGACGCACACGGCCGTCGCGACCGCGCCCGCCCGCCACGGCGCGACCCGGGGGCCCACGAGCAGCACGAGCACGTAGACGAGCGCCGCGTACAGCGCGTCACCCGTCGGATCGGCGACCGGTCCGGTCGCCCGCGTCGCGACGAGGAGCCCGGCGGCGACGACGACCGCGGCGGCCAGGAGCAGCGAACGGCGAGGTCGGGCAGGCACGCGCACACCCTAGGCAGGGCCGCGCGTGGCCCGGCCGGCGAGCGCGTGGAGGCACGGTGCAGGTCGGACGGACGATCGGCGCAGGCGGGAGCCGCCCCTCGGACCGCGAGACGGTCGCCGCACCCGACCTCGAGCCGACACGAGCAGGATGCGCCGCCGCTCGGACTGGGTGAGAGCGTGGCGCGACGGTGCTCCGGGCGGCGCGGACGTCACGCGGACGTGCAGGTGTCCGACGTCCCCTCGTAGACGGCGATCTTGCCCTCGATCGCGAGCAGGTGCGTGGCGACCTCGTCGAGCTGTGCACGGACGCGGTCCCGGTGCGCCCGCAGGAGTGCGAGCCGCGCGTCCTCGTTGCCCTCACCCGCGCGGACCAGGTCGGCGTACAGCCGGATCTCGCGCACCGGCATGCCCGTGGCCCGCAGCTTCGTGACGAGCCGGATCCACCCGAGGTCCTGCTCGGTGTACCGGCGGTGGCCGGACGCGGCCCGGTCGACGTTGTCGAGCAGCAGCCCGTCGCGCTCGTAGTAGCGCAGCGTGTGGGCCGTGAGGCCCGTGGCCTCCGCTGCCTCGGCGATGCTCAGGCTGACGCGCTCCGCGACGACGCTCATGGGTCCGATGGTGGCGCTTCGAGCGCACTCGAAGTCAAGACCACGGCCACGGTCGACGCCGAGCGGTCCGCCCGCTCCGCCGACCCGCTCTCGGCTCACCCGTCCTCCGCCCGCCCTCGGCTCACCCGCCCTCCGCCCGCTGCGCCGACCCACCCTCGGCTCACCCGCCCACCGGCCGCTGCCCGACCCACCCTCGGCCCACCGCCCGCTGCGCCGACCCGTCGTCTGCGCCGGCCGCCACGCGTCGAGGCCCGGCTCACACCCCCACCCCGCGCTCAGCCGACCCGCCCACAGCCCGCTCATGAGGAGTCTCATCCACCGCTCGCGACGGCGACGGCTCGAGCCCGCCGATCGCGGCGGAGGCTGCCTCCATGACCACGCGCGCCCACAGGCCTTGCACGAGCCCTCCGGTGGGCAGGAGCCGTCCGGCCCGCGGTCGGCACCCCCGCCCCCGTGCCCTTGGTCGCGCCCACGCTCACGCCGCGTCCGCGAGCGGGCTCGCCGCGTCGCGCATCCGGGCGGTGCGTCGGCACCTGCGCGCGCGTCGCACGTCGGTCGGCGTGCTCGTCCTGTGCGTCGCGCTCGGGACGGGGATCCCGGCGTGGACGCAGGCGCGCTCGTCGGCGCGCTACCCCGTGCACCCCGACGACCTCACGGTCGCGCGTGCCGCGCTCGCGGCGCTCGACGTGCGCGGACCGCCGCCGACCGACCCGTACGACCGTGACGCGTTCGGGCAGGCATGGGCCGACGTCGACCGCAACGGCTGCGACACCCGCAACGACGTCCTGCGGCGCGATCTCACCGACGTCGTGACCAAGCCCGGCACGCGCGACTGCCTCGTGCTCCGCGGGACCCTCGACGACCCGTACACCGGACGTCCGGTGGCGTTCGTGCGCGGTACGGCGTCCGGCGACGTCCAGATCGACCACGTCGTCGCGCTCGGGGACGCGTGGGCCGCCGGTGCGGCCGGGTGGACGGACACCGCGCGGACCGCGTTCGCGAACGACCCGGCGAACCTGCTCGCCGTCGACGGCGGGACCAACCAGGACAAGGGCGCCGCCGACGCGTCGCAGTGGTTGCCGCCGAACACGGGGTACCGCTGCGCGTACGCCGTGCGGCAGGTGCTCGTGAAGTCCGCGTACGACCTGTCCGTCACGCGCGACGAACGGCGAGCCCTCGCGCACGCCCTCGGCGGGTGCGCGACGACGTGAGAGCGCAGGACCCGACGGCGAGACGGCAGGACGCGCGGAGGGCGGGCGGACGCGCCGAGGCAGGTGGACGCAGAGGCGCGTGGGAGCGCGATGCCGGGTGGGTCTCAGGCGAGCTGGAGGCCGATCAGCCACGCGCCGCCGAACGCGAGGCACGCGAGGCAGACGAGGAGCAGGACACCGACCCAGAAGAGCCCCGGCAGGTGGGTCAGACGGCCCAGCATCCCGGCGTCGGAGACGTCGGAGCCGCCCCGGCGCCGGACGCGCCGCCGCCCGGACTGCATCTCGAGCACCGCCCGCGGAGCACCGAGAAGGAAGAACCACGTGACCAGGTAGGCGAACGTCGACTGCACCGCCGCCGAGCCCCACACCGTCACGCCGACGAGCACCGCCGCGCTGACGAGCACGGACCACAGGCCGTACCAGTTGCGGATCTGGACGAGCACGAGCGCCACGACGACCACGAGCAGCCAGAGGAGCGCGACGGCGTAACCCTGCGACAGCAACCACGCCGCACCGAGCCCGAGGAGCGCCGGTGCGGGGTAGCCCGCGGCGGCGGTCGCGACCATGCCGGGACCGCGGGGCTTGCCGACCGAGACCGTCAGGCCGGAGGTGTCGGAGTGCACCCGGATGCCGGACAGGCGTCGCCCGACGAGCACGGCGACGGCCGCGTGACCGGCCTCGTGGACGATGGTGAGCGCGTGCCGCGTGAGATGCCAGAGCTGCGGCACGACGAGCGCCAGCAGCACGACGGCGGCGGTGACGACCACGACGGCCGTGTCCGGCACGGGCAGCGGTGTGGTGACCGACTGCCACGTCTCGTTCCACCAGTCCACGGCTCTCCTCGGCGTCCCGCCCGCAGCGTGTCCGCAGGCAGGGGGACCCTACCGGCGACGCCTCAGGGCTGGGCGGTGAGCGTGACGTCCTCGCCCGTGGCGGTGACGCGTGCACCGTCGGGGACGACCTGCACGCTCGAGAGCACGAGCCCCTCGGGCAGGCCCGTCACCGGGACCTCGAGCCCGCGGAGACGGGACGCGACGCGCTCCGGGAGGTCGTCGACCGTGATCGTCAGCCCGCCCAGCGACATCTGCCCGACGTCGACGAGCAGCCGACCGCTCTCGACGCGCGGCTCGAGGGCCGCCGACAGCGCGACTCCGAGCACCTCGCCCGACGCGACCAGCGAGTCGCCGTCGACCGCGACCGTGACGTCGAGCTCCGCCTGCTCCGCGACGACCTGCTCGATGGTCGCGGTCGGAAGGGTCCCGGTGATCGAGCCGGTCGCGACCGTGTACGGCTCGGACGTGCTCACGCCCTGCGCGTCGAAGGTCACGTCCGTCGCGGTGAGACCGCCGTCGAGCGTCACGCCGTCGACGCTGCCGGTCACGTGGTCGAGCGAGCCGGCCAGCACCTGCGTGAGGAACGGGAACCCGTCGATCGCGACCGTCGGGGTCCCCGTGACGTCGAGGTTCGCCTGGACCGACTCGGCGGCGCGCCGCTCGGCCGTCGACGCCGCGACCCGGTCCGCGACCACGACCCCCGCGGCGAGCACCACGACCGTCGACACGACGACCGCGACCGCCCGCCCGCTCATCGGCCCGCCCCGGCCATGAGCACGGCCGCCTCAGGCGCTGCGTGCACGGCGGGCGCAGGTGCGCGGCTCGGGTCGGGGGTGGTCGCGGGCTCGGTCCGGGTGTGCACGCGCCCACCGTAGGGGCCCTGACCTCGGCGCACATCCGCAGGGCGCGCTCACCAGGTCCACCCGCGTGCGGCGAGCTCGACCTCCTCGCGGAACCGTTCGGCCGGGTCGCCCTTAGGGCGCGGGAGCACCTCGACCCCCGCCAGCCGGCACGCCTCGGCGAGCAGCTGGTCGTACGCGAGCTGGGACGCGATGATCCGCTCCGCCCGCGCGAAGGTGTGCGGGTCGAGCTCGAGCTCGCGCACGTGGTCCGCGACGGCGCCGAGCCGCTCCTGGACGCGCAGCGCGTCGAACGGGTTGGGCGGCACGGGGCGTACCGGACGCAGCCGGTGCGCCCAGCCTTCGAGCCGGTCGGCGAGCACGACGCGCCACCGCGGCGGCTCGTCGGCGCCGGGGAGGAGCGACCACAGGGCGCTGAAGACGAGCGCCGGCACGAAGAGCACTGCGGCCAGCAATACCCACGACATCGTGAGGTCCTTCGTCGACGCTTTCCCCCAGGCTAGGTGGCGCATGTGACGCACGCCACAGGTTCGGACGAACTGCCGGACCGCGGCCTGGACGACCTGCACGAGACCTCCGCCGCAGGTCGTCCCGCCCGGGCAGGTCGACCGACCGACACCCGCTCCGCGCCTCCCCCGGGCGCGGGGCGGTCATCCCGACCGGCGGGCGCGCGGGTTCGCGTCTGTCCTGCGAGCACTTCCGGGTCTCGACGGGCGAGCGCTCCGAGGGCTTGAACCGCGAGCGCGTCGGAGGCTCGCGTGTCGTGGGCTCCGCGCGTTCAGCCGGCGCGGACCGTGAGGGTGCTCGGACCGTGCGGGGTCGGGCGGACCTCGATGCGATCGGGGATCGCCTGCTTGAGCGTCTCAACGTGCGACACCACGCCGACGACCCGTCCGCCGGCGCGCAGCCGGCCGAGCTCCGCGAGCACCTGGTCGAGCGTGTGCGGGTCGAGCGAGCCGAACCCCTCGTCGACGAACAGGGTGCCGAGGTCGATCCCGCCCGCCTCGGCGCTCACCACGTCGGCGAGCCCGAGCGCGAGGCAGAGCGAGACGTAGAAGGTCTCGCCTCCCGACAGGGTGCGCGGGTCGCGCGGGTGCCCGGTCCGGTGGTCGACGACGCGCATCGACAGACCGGTGCGGCGCGTGCTGACGTCCTCCTTCACGTCGCTGCGCACGAGCTCGTACCGCCCGTCGGACATGCCGAGCAGCCGGTCGTTCGCGGCCGCGACGACGTCCTCGAACCGACGGGTGAGCACGTAGGTGGCGAGCGAGAGGGCGTGCGCGTTGTCGCTACCGGTCCCACCGGCGACCGCGGCGAGCCGTGCGATCGGCGCGTGGTCGGCGGTCCGCTCGACGAGCACGCGCGCGGCGGCGGCGACCGAGGCGGTGGCCGCCTCGACGGCGTCGGCCCGGTCGCGTGCGCTGCGCGCCTCCCCGGCTGCGGCCTCGTGGTCGAGTCGCGCGACGCGCTCGACCTCGCGTGCGGCGGCCAGGTCGACCACGAGGTCGTCGGGCAGGTCCGCGAGCGTGCCGTCCGCGAGGCCCGCCTGCACGCGCGCGACCGCGGCGAGGTACGCCTCGACGGTCGACGTCAGCTCGTTGAGCACCGCGGGCTCCAGGAGGGCGTCGCGCGCCTCGTCGGCGTCCGCGAAGCCGTGCTCAGCCAGCGCGTCGGCGAGCTCGGTGCGGCGCACCGTGTCGTCGGTGTGCGCCTGCTCGACGGCGACCAGCGCGTCGGCGAGCGCGCCTGCGGAGGCGGCCCGTCCCCGGAGCGCGGCGTGCCGGGCGGCGACCGTCGGGTGGCCGGCGCGCGCCTCGACCACGTCGGCCTCGGCCGCGTCGAGCTGCTGGACGAGCGCCTCGACGCGCACCTCGGCGGCGGCGAGCGCGGTGACCGCCTGCTGCCGCTGCTCCGTCCGTCGGGAGGTCTCCGCGTCATGGCCCTCGACGTCGCGGGTGAGGCGTTCGGCCTTCGTGACAGCCGCACGGGCGGCGGCCAGCGACTCGTGCGCCGCCGAGAGCCGCGTCGCGACGTCCTCGGCCGTGGCGCCGTCGACCTGGCGGACCAGGGCGGCGACCTGCTCGGCGCACCGCACGACCTCGGCCTCGGCCGTCCGCACGTCACGCTCCGCGGCGACCCGCGCGTCCTCCGCCTGCTGTACCGCGTCCGCGGTGACGTGGTCGACCCCGAGCGCGGCCTTCGTCGGGTGCTCGACGGCCCCGCACACCGGGCACGGGTCGCCGTCCGCGAGCGCCGATGCGAGCTCACCGGCCAGGCCGGCGATCCGCGTGGTCCGCAGCGCAGCCTCAGCCTTGACGGCGCCCGCGGCGGCGCGTGCCGTGACCGCCAGGTGCCGTTCCGCAGCCGTGTGCCGATCGGTGACGTCGTCGAGCGCGACGAGCGCGGCCGCGACCTGCGCGAGCGCGTCGACGGCGGCAGCCCTCTCGGGCACGCACGCGGCGAGGTCCGCTGCCGCGCGGTGCGCGTCGACGAGCGCGGTCCTCTCGTGCGCGCGCGTCGCCAGCCAGGTGTCGTGCACGGCGATCTCCGCACGAAGGTCGTCGACCGTCGCGCGGAGCGCGCGCACCTCCTGCCGACGGGCCTCGAGCCCAGCCTCGACCGCGACGAGCCGCTCCACGGCTGCCGCCTGGCCCACCGACTCCTCGCGCGCCGCGTCGAGCAGCCGACGTCGCTCGACCGTCGGCGGCACCGCCTCGACCGTGAGGTCGTCGAAGAGGGTCGGCTGCGCCGATCCGTCGGTCCCGCGGTCCGCCAGCCGGGTGCGCCCCGCCCGGACACCCACCGACTCGCCGGTCGTCGCGGTGCCTCCGCGCGACAGAGCGACGGCCTCCTCGGCGCCAGGCGGTGACCCGTCGGGATCAGCAGCGTCGGGCCCGGACCACCGCGCGAGGCCCGCCAGGTCGGAGGGTGCCGCGTCGATCGCGGCGTCGAGCGCCTTGACTGCCGACTCCAGGGCGACGCGCGCGTCGTCGGACCGGCGGAGCAGCGGCCGCACGGCCTGCGCGGCACGTGCGGTCGTGAGGCGCGCCTGGGTGTCACGGTGCACGGGCGCGGCCACGTCGAGCGCGGCCTGCTCGGCGCGGAGCGTGTCGCGGCGGCGCAGCAGGTGGTCGGTGCGGGTCGCCTCGTCGAGCGCCGTGCGCGCGTCGGCGCGCCGATGCTCGGCGGACGACGCCCTGGCCTCGGCGGCGACCGCCGCGTCGGTCACGGTGGCCGTGAGGGCCCCGACGGCACCGTCCACCGCGTCGACGGTGCCCGTGGCGACGGCCTGGTCGAGCTCGAGCCGGAGCGCGTCGGCCGCGTCGCTGTCGAGCCGCGCCGCGCCCACGAGGTGCGCCGCGGCGGTGGTGAGTCCGGCGCGTGCGGTCGTCACGGCCTCGGCCGACTCGCGCCGCAGCTCGACGAGCCGCCGGCCGATCCGGTCGTACACCTCGGTGCCGAAGATCTTCTGCAGGAGCGCGCGGCGCTGCTCGGGGTCGGCGCGCAGGAACCGCGCGAACTCGCCCTGCGGCAGCACGATCGTCTGCACGAACTGGGTACGGTCGAGCCCGACCACGCGCTGCAGCTCGGCACCGGCCTCGTCCAGCCGGGTCGACAGCACCTCGCCGGTGGGGACGTCGTCGAGGTCGCCGCTGCCGTCGTCGTCGGGCGCGAGCCGCCACAGCGTGATGGACGGCTGCTGCCGCACGGTCCCGGTGCCGCGCTTCTTGGGACGGTCGTAGCCGGGGCTGCGCCGCACCCGGTACACGCCCGACGCGACCTCGAAGGTGAGGTCGACGACCGTCGGGACGTCGTCGGCGGCGTAGGCGGACCGCAGCCGGTCGTCGCTCGCGTCGGCGGACGCGACCTTGCCGTAGAGCGCGAACACCACGGCGTCGATCAGGGTCGACTTGCCCGAACCGGTCGGGCCGTCGAGGAGGAACAGCCCCGATGCGGCGAGCGCGGCGAAGTCGACGGTGTGCCGACCGGCGAACGGCCCGAGGGCCTGCACGGTGAGCGTGCGCAGCTGCATCAGGCGCTCCGCTCCGCGGCCAGCACGTCCTCGTAGGCGCGGCGCAGGACGTCGATCTCGACGTCCGTGGCGTCGGCGCCCGTGACGTGCCGGACGAACTGCGCGGCGACGTCGACCGGGTCGTGCGCCGCGGTCACGAGCGTCGCGCCCGTCGACCGCACGTGCTCGGGAGCACGGTGCTGGACGACCAGGGCGTGCGGGAACCGCTGCGTGACGCGGCGGTAGAGGTCGGTCGGGCGGTGCGTGTCGGTCACGGTGACGCGGACCCAGTCGTCGACGTGCGGCTCGCCCGCGGCGCCGAGCAGGTCGTCCAGCGTGCCCGTGACCTCGGCGAGCCGGCGCGCGACGGGCGCGGGCACGAGCTCGACGGACGGCTGGTCGACGGAGAGGTCGACCAGCGCGGTCGACTTCGTGTGCCGCAGCTCGGAGAACGAGTACGCGAGCGGCGACCCGGAGTACCGCAGCGTGGTGCCGTCGGGGCCGGCGACCCGCTGCGGGCCGTGCAGGTGGCCGAGCGCCACGTAGTCGACGCCGGCGAACGCACCGGCGGGGACGTGCTCGACGCCGCCGACCGCGAGGTCGCGCTCGGACTCGCAGGCCACGCCGCCCACGACGAACGCGTGCGCCGCGACGACGCTGCGGACACGCCGCCCACGACCGACCGAGCGGCGTGCGTCGACGTCGGCCCGCACCCGCCGCATCGCGGCGCCGACCACGGCCTCGTGCGACCGCGCCGGCACGCGCCGCTCGCCGTCGGGGCCGTCCTCGGTCAGCGCACCGCGCACGGTGTCGGGGTCGAGGTACGGCAGGCCGTAGACGAGCAGCTCGCCGTCGTCGGACCCGAGCGCGACGGGCTCGTGCAGACCGGCGACGCGGGTGCGCAGCCGGACGCGCTCGCGCATGAGCGCCGACCCGAAGCCGAGGCGGGTCGCGGAGTCGTGGTTGCCGGACGTCACGACGACGGTGGTGTGCTCCGACAGCCGCGCGAGCGTGTCGGACAGGAGGCTCACGGCCTCCACGGGCGGGATCGCGCGGTCGTACACGTCGCCCGCGACGACGACGGCCGCGACGGGCTCGGCGCGCACGACCTCGACCAGGTGGTCGAGGTAGGCCGCCTGGTGGTCGAGGAGGTCGACCCCGTGCAGCGTCCGACCGAGGTGCCAGTCGGAGGTGTGCAGGATCCGCATGCCGAGGACGCTAACCGCCGCGTCCGACACGACGGCCCAGGCGGTCCGGAGCGTCGTGGACGCGCGCGTGTGATCCCGGGCTGTGGACGGCTCGCGCCCGCCGCGCGGTCGCCGGGTCAGCCGCGCTGGAGCGCGGCCGGTGGGTCAGGCGGGCTCGGGCACCGCGAGGGGCGGCTCGGCGGCGAACTCGTCGCCCATGCCGATCATCTCGAGCACGTCGCGCAGCACGCGGTGCGGGTCCTGCAGCGTCACGGGGATGCCGGCCTCGCGGGCGGCGAGGTGCAGCTGGAGGACGAAGGCGATGCCGGAGGAGTCGATGAACGTGGCGTGCGTGGTGTCGACCACGACGGGGTCACCGCTGATGAGGGCGCGGGCCATGGTCGCGCTCGCCTCGTCGCGCAGCGCGGCGTCGACCTCCCCGACGAGGACGACGACCGTGCGGCCGTCCTGCTCGTCGACCCGGATCGTCCCGGCGGCGGCGGTGTGGTCGATCAGCTCCATGGCTCCTCACTCCTGCACGTCCGGACCAGGGGGCCCGGCGGCCTGACGACGGTATCTGCCATCGCCGACGCCGCCACTCGAGAGCCCCAACGGCCGCCGGTCGAGATACGTTCCCCGCGCGCCGCGCCCGTTCCGCGGTGTTCGTCAAGAATCGACCGCTCGCCACGTCAGGTCAAGGCTGAGTCGGACGCCTGTACAGCACCGGTCAAAGATCGACACAAGTCCACCCCGCACCGGTCAACGCGCGGTCAGGCCTCCGGCTCGGTGACGTCCGCCACGGTCGCGTCGAGCGCGCGCACCAGGTCCGTCCCGTCGACTGTCGCAGCGACGCCGTGCGCACCCGCCCCGATCGACACCGACCGGTCCGGGACGCGCGAGTCGGCGACCACCGGCCACGCCGTCAGGGACCCGAACGGTGTGATCGTGCCGCGCTCGTACCCGGTGACGTCACGTGCGGTCGCCGCGTCCGGCATCGAGAGCCGGCTCACGCCGAGCAGGGCGCGCAGCTTGGGCCACGAGATGGTCCGGTCGCCGGGCACGAGGACGAAGAGGAAGTCGTCGTCACCGCGCCGCACGACGATCGTCTTGACGACGGCGGCGGGCTCGACGCCCCGCGCGGCGGCGGCCTCGGCCAGCGACCGCACGGGACCGTGCCGGGTGATCGCGTACCCGATGCCGGACGCCTCGAGCGCCGCCGCCGAGCGCCGCTCACCGTCGGACACCTCGCGCGCCTCGAACACCTCGCGCGCCGCGCCCGCGGCCGCCTCCTGCACGTCGCCGGACCCGGCCGTCTCGCTCATCCGGCCACTGTAGGGGCGTCGGCCCAGCGCGCACGTCCCTCCTGCACGACGAGGTGCGGCCCCGTCCAGCGTCGCCGCAGCCACCGGTCGTGCGTCGCGACGACGACGGCGCCGGGCGACACCTCGAGCGCGTCGACGAGCTCGTCGGCGAGCCGGACCGACACGTGGTTGGTCGGCTCGTCGAGCAGCAGGACGCCGGGCGTCCGGGCGACGAGCAGCGCGAGCACGACGCGTCGACGCTGCCCGACGGACAGCTCCCGCAGCGGCCGGTCGACGTCGCGCGGCGCGACGAGCCCGAGGTCGACGAGCCGCACGGGAGCGGGCAGATCGGCCGTCACCGCGTCGAACAGGGCCCGGGGGGTGCGCGCGTCGTCGGCGAGGCCCACGTCCTGCTCGAGCAGCGCGACCTCGACGCCGCGCGCCCGCTGCACCGACCCGCGTGCCGGGGCGAGGTCGCCCGCGAGCAGGTGCAGCAGCGTGGACTTCCCCGCACCGTTCGGGCCGCTCACCAGCACCTTGGTCCCGGCCGCGAGGTCCAGCGACGGGACGACGAGCCGCCCCGGCACCTCGGCGTCGCGGACCTGCAGCACGAGCCCGCCCGCCGCACCCGACCAGGACGCCGGCACCGCGAACCGCAGCGGCGGCGGAGGCTTGCGGACGTGGTCGCGCGTGAGCTCGTCGAGCCGCCGCTGCGCGTCGCGGACCCGCCGCGACACCTGCTGCTCGACGCGCGCGCCCTGCGCGTCGTAGTCCATCTTGAAGTTGTTGCCGAGCTCGCGGCCGTACCCGACCTGCCGGGCGGTGACCCGCACCGAGTGCCGCAGCCGCGCCAGCTCCTCGCGCTCGTCCTTCCACCGCTCCTCCCAGCGTGCGCGCTCGACGCGCTTGGCCGCGAGGTAGTCCGTGAACGTGCCGCCGTACCGCGTCGGGCCGTCGAGCGACGGGTCGAGGTCGAGGATCTCGGTGCACGTCTCGTCGAGGAACACGCGGTCGTGGCTCGTCAGCACCACCGCGCCGGGCAGCGCCCGCAGGGCACCCGCGAGGTACTCGGCGGCCGCGTCGTCGAGGTGGTTGGTCGGCTCGTCGAGCAGCACGGCAGCAGGGCTGCGGACCAGCAGCGCCGCGAGCGCCAGCCGCGAACGTTGGCCCCCGGACATGCGCACCGTCGGACGGGACGGCTCGACGTCCGCCAGGCCGAGCCCGACGAGGGCCAGCTCCGCCCGCCGGTCGGCGTCCCACACGCCCGCCAGCTCGGCGGCCAGGAGCGCGGCCGCGTACGCGTCGTCGGCACCGGGGACGTCGTCCGCGAGCGCCGACGACGCCCGTTCGAGCGCCTGCTCGACGGCCCGCACGTCCGCGAGCGCGGCGGCCATGACGTCGGCGACGGTGTCCGTCGCGGCGAAGGTCGGCTCCTGCGTGAGCAGCTCGAGCGCGGCGGGGCGGGTCACGTCGCCGCTGTCGGGCGGCTCGACGCCCGCGAGCAGGCGCAGCAGCGTCGACTTGCCGATGCCGTTCTCCCCGACGACGCCGAGGCGGTGGCCGGGGTCGACGTCGAGGTCGACGCCGGACAGCACGGGACGCCCGTCGTAGGAACGGGTCAGGGCACGGGCACGGAGGACTGGGTTCATGCGATCACCACCGGGGTGCGCCGGCGTCGTGGCAGCACGACGGGCGCGGGAGTCGGGAGAGGGACTCGGCGCGGTGGTCAGATCAGCACCCGGGCACGGTAGGCAGGGTGGCCGCGGGCGCGCCACCCCATTTCCGCCGCCCCGCGCTGGGGCGACGACGCGAGGGGCGGGCGCCCCGGCGGCGAGCGCCCCTCACGCCGACCCCTGTCCGGTGGCCTCACCAGGCGCGACGCACGAGCATGGCGGCATGCCGACCACCCCCGGACGTCGCCCGTGATCGCGAGCCTGCTGCTGGGCGTGCTCCTCATGAACGTGCTCGCGCTCGGGCTCGTCGTGGCCCGCGGCCCGGTGTTCGGCACGCGCGTGTACCGGCCGATGCTGCTCAACCTCGGGCTCTCCGCGGCACCGCTGCTGGTCCTGCTGCTGTCGTACGCGCTGATCTTCCTGATCCCGGTCGGCGTGCCGCGCTCCGTCGTGCTGCCGCTCGTCGGCATGCTCCTCCTCGTCTGGCTGCTGCTCCTGCCCAACGCGGGCTACCTCGTCACCGAGCTCAACCTCAGCCACCGGCGCGACGGCGACGGGGTGCCGATGTGGTTCGACGTCGTGCTCGTGATCTCGCTCGCGATGGCCGGCGTCCTCAACACCGTGCTCAACGTGCTGCTGGTGCAGCTGGAGTTCGCGATCACGCGGCACGGCGACACCGCCTCGTCCCTGCTCGCGGGCGACACGCTCGTGCTCGTCGCGGTGGTCCTGCTGCTCGTGTCGTTCGGCATGTACCTGGGCCGGCACCTGCGCCTCAACAGCTGGGACGTCGCGCGGCCGTGGCGGGTCGTGAGCAGGACGGTCACGCACCTGCGCGAGCCGCGCGCGGCGGGTCAGGCGACGGCGTTCACGCTCCTGTACGCGCTGTTCTTCGCCGTCATGTACGTCGCCGTCGCGGGTCCCGTCATCCAGGCGCTGGTGCTGCTCGAGCAATGAGCGCGCGGGCTGCGCGGAGCACCTGGGAGAATCGTGCGTCGTGACCACCAGCGAGCCGTCGACCGGGCGCCCGTCCGGCCCGCGCCGGCGCGGGGGTCGCGGCGGTGGTCGCGGTCGGCGGCCAGACGAGGCGCGGCGTCCTGACGAGGCACGACGGCCCGATGAGGCACGACGCCCCGACGAGGGTCGGCAGCCCGGCCAGCGTGCGCGCGGCGGCCACCAGCACGACCGGCGACGCGACGACGAGCGCGCGCAGGCCCGTCGGGCCCGTGCCGCGGCGATCCGTGAGCAGGTCGTCGTCCCGCCGATCGTCTACCCGGAGGCCCTGCCGGTCAGCGCGCGGCGCGACGAGATCGCCGCCGCGATCCGCGACCACCAGGTCGTCGTCGTCGCAGGCGAGACGGGCTCCGGGAAGACGACGCAGCTGCCGAAGATCGCGCTCGACCTGGGTCGCGGACGGGCCGGGCAGATCGGCCACACGCAGCCCCGCCGGATCGCCGCCCGGTCGGTCGCGGAGCGCATCGCGGAGGAGGTCGGCACGCCGCTCGGCGAGCTCGTCGGGTACCAGGTGCGCTTCACGGACACGTCGTCGGACGAGACGCTCGTCAAGGTCATGACGGACGGCATCCTGCTCGCGCAGATCCAGCGCGACCCGATGCTGTGGGCGTACGACACGCTCATCATCGACGAGGCGCACGAGCGCTCGCTCAACATCGACTTCATCCTCGGCTACCTGACGCGGCTGCTGCCGCAGCGGCCCGACCTCAAGGTCGTCATCACGTCGGCGACGATCGACTCGGCCCGCTTCGCGCAGCACTTCGCCGGGCCGCCGACGCCCGAGCACCCCGACGGCGTGCCCGCTCCCGTCGTCGAGGTCAGCGGCCGCACGTACCCCGTCGAGATCCGGTACCGCCCCCTGTCGCCGGACGTCGAGGCACCCGCGGAGGACGCCGGACGCCGCGCGCGGGCGAAGGCGACCGAGGACCGCGACCTCATGACCGCGATCACCGAGGCCGTCGACGAGCTGTCCGCCGAGGGGCCGGGCGACATCCTCGTGTTCCTGTCCGGCGAGCGGGAGATCCGCGACGCGGAGGACGCGCTGCGCACGTCGCTCGGCGCGCGCGTCAGCGACCCGCGCCACCCGCAGGCCGTCGAGCTGCTGCCGCTGTACTCGCGCCTGTCCGCCGCCGAGCAGCACCGGGTCTTCGAGCAGCACGCGGCCCGACGCGTCGTGCTCTCCACGAACGTCGCCGAGACGTCGCTCACCGTGCCCGGCGTCCGGTACGTCGTCGACCCGGGTACCGCGCGCATCTCGCGGTGGTCGAAGGCGACGAAGGTGCAGCGGCTGCCGATCGAGCCGATCTCGCAGGCGTCGGCCAACCAGCGGTCCGGGCGGTGCGGGCGCGTCGCCGACGGCATCGCGATCCGGCTGTACTCGCAGGACGACTTCGCGTCGCGGCCGATGTACACCGAGCCCGAGATCCTGCGCACGTCGCTCGCCTCGGTGATCCTGCAGATGATCGCGGTGGGGGTCGCTGCGTCACCCGACGACGTGACCGACTTCCCGTTCGTCGACCCGCCCGACGTGCGGGCCGTGCGCGACGGCGTGCAGCTGCTGACCGAGCTCGGGGCGCTGGAGACGGTGCCGGTCGCCGACGAGTCCGGCCGCACCTCGAACGTCACGCGCCTCACCGACACCGGCCGGGCCCTCGCGCAGCTGCCGATGGACCCGCGGCTCGCGCGCATGATCGTCGAGGGCGGCCGGCGGGGCGTCGCGCGCGAGGTCATGGTGATCGCCGCCGCGCTGTCGATCCAGGACCCGCGCGAGCGTCCCGCCGAGGAGCGCGACCGCGCCGACCAGCTGCACGGCCGGTTCGCCGACCCGACGTCCGACCTCCTCGCGTACCTCAACCTCTGGCAGTACCTGCGCGAGCAGCAGCGCGAGCTGTCCGGCAACGCGTTCCGGCGGCGGTGCCGGTCGGAGCACCTCAACTACCTGCGCATCCGCGAGTGGCAGGACGTGGTCACGCAGCTCCGCGAGCTCGCGAAGCCGCTGGGCATCCACGTGTCGCCGCTGCGTCCGGGCTCGTCGTCGGCCGGTGCGACCTCGGCCGCTTCGGCGGCGACCTCCGCGGTCGACGGCTCGACATCCGCTCCCGGAGGCGATGACTCCGCCGCCGGCGGAGGTCACGGTCCCGACGACACCGCCCGCGGCGCGCTGCGGCTCGAGTGGGACGCCGACCGCATCCACGTGAGCGTGCTGTCCGGGCTGCTGTCGCACATCGGCATGCAGGAGGCGACGGAGGTCGCCGCTCCCGCGCGCAGCGGCCAGCAGTCCGGGCGCGGGCGTCGGCCCGACCGGCGGGCGCGCAACGAGTACCTGGGCGCGCGCGGGGCGCGGTTCGCGATCTTCCCGGGGTCGGGCCTCGCGAAGCGGCCGCCGTCGTGGGTCATGGCCGCCGAGCTCGTCGAGACGTCCCGCCTGTGGGCGCGCGACGCGGCACGCATCCAGCCCGAGTGGGCCGAGGAGGTCGGCGCGCACCTCGTCAAGCGCACCTACTCGGAGCCCGCGTGGTCGTCGAAGCAGGGCGCGGCGACCGCGTCGGAGAAGGTCCTGCTGTACGGCGTGCCGATCGTCGCGCAGCGCCGCGTCCTGTACGCCAAGGTCGACCCCGAGCACGCGCGCGAGCTGTTCGTGCGGCACGCGCTCGTGCAGGGCGAGTGGACGACGCACCACCAGTTCTTCCACGAGAACCGGCGGCTGCTCGCCGAGGCCGAAGGGCTGGAAGCGCGGGCCCGGCGCCGCGACCTGGTCGTCGACGACGACGTCCTGTTCGCGTTCTACGACGAGCGCGTCCCGTCCGACGTCGTGTCCGCGCGGCACTTCGACCAGTGGTGGAAGGGCGCCCGCCGACGCGACCCGGACCTGCTGACGTTCACGCGCGAGCTGCTGGTCGCCGACGACGCCGACGCGATCGACGAGTCCGCGTTCCCGTCGCGCTGGCCGCAGGGCGACCTGCGCCTGCCGCTGACCTATCAGTTCCAGCCCGGCACCGAGGCCGACGGCGTGACAGTGCACGTCCCGATCACGGCCCTGGCCCGGCTGACCCCCGACGGCTTCGACTGGATGGTGCCCGGCCTGCGCGAGGAGCTCGTCACCGCGACCATCCGGTCGCTGCCCAAGCCCGTGCGCGTGCAGCTCGTGCCCGCGCCCGACGTCGCGCGGTCCGTCGAGGCGTGGCTGCGCGCGCACACCGCGTCGTGGGAGGACACCGTCCGCGCCGGCGACGCGGCACCGTCGTTCCGCGAGCTGTTCCGGCAGGCCGTCCGGGCGGTGCGCGACGTCGACGTGCCCGACGACGCGTTCGACGACGAGAAGCTGCCGCCGCACCTGCGCATGACGTTCCGCGTCGTCGGGGACCGCGGGGGCGTCGTCGACGAGGGCAAGGACCTGCTGGTCCTGCAGCGGCGGCTCGCGTCGCGCACGCAGGAGGCGGTCGACGCGGCCGTCCGGACCGCGGTGCGCGCCGCGATGGAGGAGGCACGCGCGTCCGCCGGCCGGCCGGGTGCCGCGGGGTCGGGTCCTGCAGGGCAGGCCGGGTCGGGTGGCGCGGCCGGAGGCCGCGGGAAGACCGGCGATGACGGACGCGCCGGGGCGGTCGGCGCTGCGGCCGCGCAGGGTGCCGGCGCCGGTCCCGGCCGGGGCGCGGTCCCGACG
>NZ_BHYL01000057.1 GCF_003851725.1 Cellulomonas algicola
CCCCCGGCGGCTACCCGCCGCCGCCCGCCCCCGCGCCCGGCAGCTACCCGCCGCCGCCCGCCGCGCAGGGCTCCTACCCGCCCCCGCCGTCCGGGGGGCCCGGGTACGGCCAGACGCCCCCGCCGGGCGGCTACCCGCCGCCGTCGACCGGCTACCCGCCCGCGGGCTACCCGGCACAGGCCGGCTACGGGGCGCCGTCGGCCACCGCGCCCATCGGCGAGTCGCTCCAGTACGGCTGGCAGAAGTTCACGACGAACGGCGGCGTCTTCGTCGCGGCCACCCTGATCTGGCTGGCGATCGCGGCGGTCGTCGTCTTCCTCGTGACCCTCGTGTTCGGCGGGCTGTCGGCGCTCGCGGACCCCGACGGCGACGGTGTGTCGAACGGGATGGGGCTGGGCTTCTCGTTCGGCTTCGTCGTCATCTACACCGTCGCGTGGCTGGTGGCGTACCTCGTCCAGGCCGCGTTCGTGCGGGTGTCGCTCAACCTCACGTACGGCCGCCCGGTCGCGCTCGGCGACTTCTTCCGCTTCGAGAACTCGGGCCCGGTGGTCCTGACGGCGTTGCTGCTGGCGGCTGTCAACCTCGTGGTGGGGCTCGTGGCGTGGATCCCGCTGATCGGCTGGCTCGTGAGCGTCGCGGCGAACCTGCTCGTGCTGTTCACGCTGTGGTTCGTCATCGACAAGCAGCTGAGCCCGGTCGACGCGCTGCAGTCGAGCATCCGCCTCGTCACCTCGAACCTCGCGACGACGATCCTGTTCTACCTGGTGGGCGGCGCGATCATCTGGGCGGGCGCGATCCTCTGCGGCGTCGGCCTGCTGGTCGCCGTCCCCGTCGTGCTCGTCGCGACGTCGTACCTGTACCGCCGCCTGCTCGGCGAGCCGATCGCGCCCTGATCGCGCCATGACCGCGCGCCACGAGCGTGCGACGCCTCGCCCGGGACCGCGCCGGGCGGGGCGCCGTCATGCCGTGACGAAGTCGATGAGCTCCTCCACCCGGCCGAGCAGGCTCGGCTCGAGGTCGGCGTAGGTGCGGACGGTCCCGAGGATCCGCTTCCACGCGTGCGCGACGTCGGCCTGGTCCGCGACGGGCCAGCCGAGCTCGCGCAGGATGCCGTGCTTCCACTCGGTGCCGCGCTCGATCGTGGGCCAGCGCTCGAGCCCGAGGCGCTGCGGGCGGACGGCCTGCCACACGTCGACGTACGGGTGCCCGAGGACGAGCACGGTCCCGGCGGGCGCGGACCGCGTGACCTCCGCGGCGATCCGGCTCTCCTTGGACCCGGGCACCAGGTGGTCGACCAACACGCCGAGGCGGCGTCCGGGGCCGGGCGCGAACGCGCGCACCGCGTCGGGCAGGTGGTCCACACCGTCGAGCAGCTCGACGACGACGCCCTCGACGCGCAGGTCGTCGCCCCACACCTTCTCGACGAGCTCCGCGTCGTGCTTGCCCTCGACCCAGATGCGGCTGCCGCGCGCGACGCGCGCCTGCGCACCCTGCACGGCGCGCGAGCCGGACGCGGTCCGCGTCGGGGCGGCCGGTGCGCTCGCGCGGACCGGGGCGGTGAGCGCGACGGGCTCGCCGTCGACCCAGAACCCCGGTCCCAGCGGGAACGTGCGCGACCGGCCGCGCCGGTCCTCGAGGACGACGACGTGCATGCCGCCCGACTTCTCGACGCGGACGACCGCACCGACCCACCCCGTCGTCACCTCCTCGACCACGAGGCCGACGTCGGCGGCCTGCGGCCGTGACGTGCGGGCCGGGCGGTGGTGGGAGGAGCCGGAGCCCCCGAGCACGTCCGAGCCGTAGCGGTCCTGAGTCACGCGCGGCACTCTAGGGCGCCGGTGCACGCGCCGCCGGCACGTCGGGGGCGCGGCGTAGGATTGGCACTCGTGCACGGCGAGTGCTACCCGTGGCCGCATGGCCCGGGACCGACGCGGGGGAGGCGAGAGTGAGCGAGGACCGTCGGCTGGACGTGCTGCGCGCGATCGTCGAGGACTACGTCGCGACGCGTGAGCCGGTCGGGTCGCGCGCGCTCGTCGAGCGGCACGCGCTGGGCGTGTCGCCCGCGACGATCCGCAACGACATGGCGGCGCTCGAGGACGCCGGGTACATCGCGCAGCCGCACACGTCGGCCGGACGCGTCCCGACGGACAAGGGCTACCGCCTGTTCGTGGACCGGCTCACGACGGTCAAGCCGATGTCCGCGGCCGAGCGGCGCGCGATCGGCGAGTTCCTCGACCACGCGGTGGACCTCGACGACGTCGTCGACCGCGCGGTGCGACTCATCGCGCAGCTCACCGGGCAGGTCGCGGTCGTGCAGTACCCGTCGCTGCGGCGCTCGGCGCTGCGGCACGTCGAGCTCGTCACCGTCGGCGCCCGGCACCTGCTCGTCGTCCTCATCACGGACACGGGCCGCGTCGAGCAGCGCACGCTCGAGCAGGACCACGACGTCGACGAGGCCGTCGTGGCGCAGCTGCGCGCGCGCCTCAACGTGGCCGCGACCGGTCGCCGTCTGTCGGAGCTCCCCGACGCGTTCCGCGAGCTGCACGACGCGTTCGCGCCGCAGGACGCGCCGCTGGTGCGTCAGGTCGTCGCGCTGGTCGAGGAGACGCTGGCGCAGGAGAGCGAGGAGCGCGTCGTGCTGGCCGGCACCGCGAACCTCGCCCGCGGCGGCGGCGTCGACTTCGCGCACTCGATCGGCCCGGTGCTCGAGGCGCTCGAGGAGCAGGTCGTCCTGCTGCGCCTGCTGTCCGAGATGGCCGAGGACCAGGCCGCGGTCAGCATGCGGATCGGGCGCGAGACGCAGCACGACGGCCTGCTGGAGACGAGCTTCGTCACGACGGGCTACGGCGACGAGAGCGGTGCGGTCGTCGCCCGCGTCGGCTCGCTCGGCCCGTTGCGCATGGACTACCCCGGGACGATGACCGCCGTGCGCGCCGTCGCCCGCTACCTGACCCGCATCCTCGCCGGATGAGCCCGCTGCGGCGTCCCCGGCCCGTCCCCACCGCGTGCCTGAGCACAGGAAGCGAGCGCACCCTCACGTGACCGACTACTACGAGATCCTCGGCGTCCCGCGCGACGCGTCGCCGGAGCAGATCAAGAAGGCGTACCGGAAGCTCGCGCGCGAGCACCACCCCGACGTCGCCGGCAGCGACTCCGCGTCCGAGGAGCGCTTCAAGGACGTCTCGCGCGCGTACGACGTGCTGTCCAACCCCGAGAAGCGCCGCGCGTACGACCTTGGTGCCGACCCGGCGTCGCCCGGCGGCGGCATGGGCGGCGGCTTCGGCTTCCAGGACATCTTCGAGACGTTCTTCGGCGCGGCCGCGGGTGCGGGCGCGCAGCGCGGACCGATTCCTCGCGCGCGTCGCGGCCAGGACGCGCTCGTGCGCCTCGACCTCGACCTCACCGAGGTGACGTTCGGAGCGCACAAGGAGGTGCCGGTCGACACGGCCGTGCTGTGCCCGACGTGCGGCGGCTCGTGCTGCCGTCCCGGCACGTCGCCGCGCACGTGCGAGGTCTGCCACGGCCGCGGGTCGGTGCAGCGCGTCGCGCGGTCGTTCCTCGGCCAGGTCATGACGACGCAGCCGTGCGCCGCGTGCCACGGGTTCGGCACGGTCATCCCCGAGCCGTGCCCGGAGTGCTCGGGCGAGGGCCGGGTGCGGTCGCGCCGCACGCTCGGCGTCGACGTGCCCGCGGGTGTCGACACGGGCACGCGCATCAAGCTCACGGGTCAGGGCGAGGTCGGCCCGGGCGGCGGCCCCGCGGGCGACGTCTACCTCGAGGTGCACGAGCGCAAGCACGACACGTTCGTGCGCCGCGGCGACGACCTGCACGCGACGCTGCAGGTGCCGATGACCGCGGCCGCGCTGGGCACGACACTCCAGCTCGACACGCTGGACGGCGAGCGCGAGGTCGACCTGCGTCCCGGCACGCAGCCGGCCCAGGTCGTCACGCTCAAGGGTCTCGGCGTCGGCCACCTGCACGCGGGCGGGCGCGGCGACCTGCACGTGCACGTCGAGGTGCAGGTCCCCACCGCGCTCGACGACGAGCAGGTCGAGCTGCTGCGGCGGCTCGCGGTGCTCCGCGGCGAGGAGCGCCCGGAGTCGCGGCTCGCGAGCGCGAGCAGCGGCGTGTTCGCGAAGCTGCGCGACAAGCTCTCGGGCCGCTGAGGTGAGCGCACCCGTCTTCCTCGCGGAGCCGGGGACGCTCGCGGGCGTGGTCGTGGGCGGCACGTACCTGCTCGACGGGTCCGAGGGCCGGCACGCGGGCGTCGTGCAGCGGCGCGGGCCGGGGGAGCGGGTCGACGTGGTCGACGGCGCCGGGGTGCGGCTGGTCGGTGTCGTGGAGTCCGTCGGCGGCGAGGGGGTCCACCTGCGCGTCGACGACGTCGTCGTCGAGCCCGCGCCCGACGTCGCGCTCGTGCTCGTGCAGGCGCTCGCGAAGGGCGACCGCGACGAGCAGGCGATCGAGGCGGCGACCGAGGTCGGCGCCGACGGCGTCCTGCCGTGGCAGGCGGACCGGTCGATCGTCGTGTGGCGCGGCGAGCGCGCCGCCAAGAGCCGCGCGCGCTGGCTCGGGACCGTCCGGGCGGCCGCGAAGCAGTCCCGGCGGGCGCGCGTGCCCGAGGTCGGGACGGCCGTCGACTCGCGCGCGCTCGCGCAGCGGGTGCGGGTGAGCGTCGAGGCCGGCGGCGCCGCGCTCGTGCTGCACGAGGAGGCGGCGCTGCCGATCGCCGACGTGACGCTGCCGGGCGCGGGGACGGCGGCGCGCGAGTGCCTGGTGGTCGTCGGGCCGGAGGGCGGCATCGGCGACGACGAGCTCGCGCGGCTCGTGGACGCGGGCGCGGTCACGGTCCGGCTCGGGCCGCACGTCCTGCGCACGTCGACGGCCGGGCCGGTCGCGCTCGCGCTCCTCGCCCAGCGCCTCGGCCGCTGGTCCTAGCCCTCGTCAGCGCACGTCGGCGACCGTCTCGGCGACCGCCGCGCGGCCCGCCTCGAGGCGCGCGACCGGGACACGGAACGGGGAGCAGGACACGTAGTCGAGGCCCGCGTCGTGGAAGAACCGGATCGACTCCGGGTCGCCGCCGTGCTCGCCGCACACGCCGAGCGTCAGGTCGGGCCGGGCCGCGCGGCCCTGCTCGACGGCGATCTGCACGAGACGCCCGACGCCGAGCGCGTCGATCGTCTCGAACGGCGACACCGTGAGGACGCCGTTGTCGGTGTACTGCGCGAAGAAGGCGCCCTCGACGTCGTCGCGCGAGAACCCCCAGGTGGTCTGCGTGAGGTCGTTGGTGCCGAACGAGAAGAACGCGGCCTCCTGCGCGATCCGGTCGGCGGTGAGCGCGGCGCGGGGCAGCTCGATCATGACGCCGACGGGCAGGTCGAGGTCGACGCCGCGCTCGGCACTGACCGCGGCCATGATCGTGCGGGCCTCGTCCTTGACGAGCCGCAGCTCCTGCACCGATCCGACCAGCGGCACCATGATCTCGGCGCGCGGGTCACCGCCGGCGGCCCGGCGCTCGACGACGGCCTCGCAGACCGCCCGGATCTGCAGCGCGAACAGGCCGGGCACGACGAGGCCGAGCCGGACGCCGCGCAGGCCGAGCATGGGGTTCGCCTCGTGCATGCGGCGGACCGCCGCGAGCAGCCGCTCGTCGGACGCGGCGTCCTCGCCCCGCTCGTGTGCGAGCGCGACGCGCACCGACAGGTCGGTGAGGTCGGGCAGGAACTCGTGCAGCGGCGGGTCGAGCAGGCGGATCGTCGTGGGCAGCCCGTCCATCTCGCGCAGGAGCCCGACGAAGTCCTCGCGCTGGAGCGGCAGGAGCGCGTCGAGAGCCGCCTGCCGCTCGTCGTCGCCGGACGCGAGCACCACGCGCTCGACGAGGACGCGCCGCTCGCCGAGGAACTGGTGCTCGGTGCGGCACAGCCCGACGCCCTGCGCACCCAGCCGGCGGGCACGTGCGGCGTCGGCTGCGGTGTCGGCGTTCGCGTGCACGTGCAGGCGGCGGACCGTGTCGGCGTGCGTGAGCAGCCGGTCGACGGACCGCACGAGCTCGCGCGTGTCGTCGTCGGGCGCGTGGTCGAGCGCGGCGTCGAGCCCTTCCTCGAGGTACCGGCTGACCGGTGACGGCTCGACGGGCACCTGGCCCAGGAACACCTCGCCCGTGCCGCCGTCGATCGCGAGGGTGTCGCCCTCGCGCACGACGTGCCCGTCGACGCGGAACGAGCGCGTGACGAGGTCGATGTCGACGGCCTCGGCCCCGACCACGCACGTGCGGCCCATGCCGCGCGCGACGACCGCCGCGTGCGACGTCTTGCCGCCGCGCGCGGTGAGCACGCCGACCGCGGCGATCATGCCGCCGAGGTCGTCGGGGTTGGTCTCCCGCCGGACCAGGACGACGTCCTCCCCGAGCGCGGCCCTCTGCTGCGCGGTCGCGGAGTCGAACACGGCCGCACCGACGGCTGCGCCGGGCGACGCGGCCATCCCGCGCGCGAGCAGCGTGCGGTCGTCGGACACCGCGAACTGCGGGAAGAGCAGCTGGGACAGCTGCGCCCCCGAGACCCGCGCGAGCGCCTCGTCGAGCGTGATGAGGTGCTCGTCGACCAGCTGCGTCGCGATGCGGAACGCGGCCGGCGCGGTGCGCTTGCCGACCCGCGTCTGGAGCATCCACAGCTTGCCGCGCTCGATCGTGAACTCGATGTCGCACAGGTCGCGGTAGTGGGTCTCGAGCTGGCGCATGGCGCGGCGCAGGTCCGCGTAGGCACCCGGGTCGCGCTGCGCGAGGTCCTCGAGCGACAGCGTGTTGCGGATCCCGGCCACCACGTCCTCGCCCTGCGCGTTCGCCAGGTAGTCGCCGTAGTTGCCGGTCTTGCCGGTCGCCGGGTCGCGCGTGAACGCGACGCCCGTGCCCGACGTCGGCCCGAGGTTGCCGAACACCATCGGCACGACGTTGACGGCCGTCCCGAGGTCGTCGGGGATGCGCTCCTTGCGGCGGTACAGGCGCGCGCGCTCGGTGTTCCACGAGCCGAGCACCGCGACGATCGCGAGGTCGAGCTGCTCGCGCGGGTCCTGCGGGAACGGCGACCCCGTGTGCGTGCGCACGATCTCCTGGAACGTGCCGACGAGCTCGCGCAGCGCGTCGGCGTCGAGGTCCACGTCCGAGGTCACGCCGCGCGCCGCCTTCGCCGCGTCCAGCGCGTCGGAGAACAGCGCGCCGTCGATGTCCAGCACCGTGCGGCCGAACATCTGCACCAGCCGGCGGTAGGAGTCCCACGCGAACCGCTCGTCCCCGCTGAACCGCGCGAGCCCGTGCACGGTCGTGTCGTTGAGCCCGACGTCGAGGACGGTCTCCATCATCCCGGGCATCGAGAACTTGGCCCCCGACCGCACCGACACGAGCAGCGGGTCGTCCGGGTCGCCGAACCGCCGCCCGAGGGTGTCCTCCATCTTGCGCAGCGCCGTGGTGACCTCGACCGCGAGCTCGCGCGGGACCGCGCCCGTGCGCATGAACGCGCGGCACGCCTCGGTCGTGATGGTGAAGCCCGGCGGCACCGGCAGACCCAGGCGGGTCATCTCGGCGAGGTTCGCGCCCTTGCCGCCCAGGAGGTCCTTCTGGTCCTTGTCGCCCTGCGTGAAGTCCCACACGTACGTCGCCACGGCGCACCTCCGCGTGCGGCCGGGCGCCCTCACCCGGCCTCCCACCGGCCAGTCTGTCCCCGTCCACGCCCGCCGCGCAGCACCAAGGTCCCGGGTTGGCCCGCGGGAATGCGCTCGGCGGACGCGCGCACGGCGTCGGTAGACTGGGACGACCACCCGACCGCGTGCGACGCGCCCGACGCGCCCCGCGACCGCCACCGAAGGAGCGCACGGCGCACGCCGACCCATGACGCAGCCCCACACTGATCCCCGCCCGGCCGGTGCGCACGCCCGCGTCGAGCACCGCATCACCGTCCCGGCCGACGTCTCGATGGTCGAGCTGCTGGGCCTGCGCGACGAGGTGCTCCGCGCCATCGAGTCCGGCTTCACCACGGTCGACGTGCACGTCCGGGGCAACGAGGTCACCCTCGCGGGTCCCGCGGGCGACGTCGCCCTCGTGGCGCGCCTGGTCGACGAGCTCGTCGAGATGGCCGCCGCCGGCACGCCGCTCACACCCGACGTCGTGTCCCGCTCCGTCGCGATGCTGGCCGAGGGCTCCACGGCCCGCCCCGCCGACGTCCTGACGTTCAACATCCTCACCGCGCGGGGCCGCACCATCCGGCCCAAGACCGCGGGCCAGAAGGAGTACGTCGACGCGATCGACCGGCACACGGTCACGTTCGGCATCGGCCCCGCCGGCACCGGCAAGACGTACCTCGCGATGGCCAAGGCCGTGCAGGCGCTGCAGGCCCGGCAGGTCAACCGGATCGTGCTCACGCGTCCCGCCGTCGAGGCGGGGGAGCGGCTTGGGTTCCTGCCCGGCACGCTGTCCGAGAAGATCGACCCCTACCTGCGCCCGCTGTACGACGCGCTGCACGACATGGTCGACCCGGAGTCGATCCCGCGGCTCATGGAGGCCGGCACCGTCGAGGTCGCGCCGCTCGCGTACATGCGCGGCCGCACCCTCAACGACTCGTTCATCATCCTCGACGAGGCGCAGAACACGTCCGTCGAGCAGATGAAGATGTTCCTCACGCGCCTCGGGTTCGGGTCCCGCGTCGTCGTCACGGGCGACGTCACGCAGGTCGACCTGCCGTCCGCGACGACGTCGGGCCTGCGGGTCGTCGAGAAGATCCTCGAAGGCGTCGACGACGTGGCGTTCTGCCGCCTGTCGTCCGCCGACGTGGTCCGCCACCGGCTCGTGAGCGACATCATCGACGCGTACGCGCGCTGGGACAGGGACGGCAGCCGATGAGCATCGAGGTCAACAACGAGTCCGGGTTCGACGTCGACGAGGCCGAGTTCGCGGCGCTCGCGCGGTTCGTGCTCGACGCGATGCACGTGCACCCGCAGACCGAGATGTCGATCATGCTCGTCGGCACCGACGTCATGACCGACCTGCACGTCAAGTGGATGGACGAGCCCGGCCCGACCGACGTGCTGTCCTTCCCGATGGACGAGCTGCGCCCCGGCCGCGAGGGCGAGCCGACGCCCGCCGGCCTGCTGGGCGACGTCGTGCTGTGCCCCGAGGTCGCCGCGCAGCAGGCGCGCGCCGCGGGCCACTCCACGGCCGAGGAGCTGCTGCTGCTCACGACGCACGGCATCCTCCACCTGCTGGGCTACGACCACGTCGAGCCGGAGGAGGAGAAGGAGATGTTCGCGCTCCAGCGACGCCTCCTGCTGACGTTCCTGGCCGGTCGATGACCGACGTGCCCGTCGGGCTGCTGGTCGCGCTCGCGGTGCTCGGCATCGCGTTCGCGGCGGCGATGTCGGCGGGTGAGGTCGCGGTCACGCGCGTCTCGCGCGCCACGGTGACCGACCTCGTCGCCGACCAGCACCCGGCCGCCGCGCGTGTGAGGCGTCTCGAGGAGCACGCGTCCCGCGTCGTCGCGGCGGCGTCGTTCGTCCGGCTGCTCGCGGAGATGACCGCGACGGTCTGCCTCACCCTCGTCGTGTCGTCGGGGTCGCTGCCGTGGTGGGCCGTCCTGCTCGTCACCGTCGGGCTCGTCGCCGTCGTGGCGTTCCTGCTCGTGCGCGTCAGCCCGCGCAGCATCGGCCGGTCGCACCCCGTGCGCACGCTGACCGTGCTGTCCCGCCCGCTGCTCGGCATCACGGTCGCGTTCGGCGGCCTCGGGCGCGCCGCGTCGTACGCCGGGCCCGCGCAGGACGAGGAGGAGCTGCGCGAGATGGTGCAGCGCGTGAGCGAGTCCGAGGCGATCGAGGACGAGGAGCGGGAGATGTTCCGCTCGGTGCTCGAGCTCGGCGACACGCTCACGCGCGAGGTCATGGTGCCCCGCACCGACATGGTCGTGACGCACGCCGACACCCCCGTCCACAAGGTGCTCGGGCTGCTGCGCCGGTCCGGCTTCTCGCGCGTGCCCGTCGTCGGCGAGTCGGTGGACGACCTGCGCGGCGTGCTGTACCTCAAGGACGTGGTGCGACGACTGAGGCTCGCGCCCGGGGTCGACGACCCCGACGCCGACGCGCTCCTCGCCGCCCCCGCCGACTCGCTCGCGCGACCCGCGGTGTTCGTGCCCGAGTCCAAGCCCGTCGACGAGCTGCTGCGCGAGCTCCAGGACGGCTCGTCGCACATGGCGATGGTCGTCGACGAGTACGGCGGCATCGCCGGCCTCGTCACCATCGAGGACGCGCTCGAGGAGATCGTCGGCGAGCTCACCGACGAGCACGACCCCACCGCACCCGAGGTCGAGGACCTCGGCGACGGCGTCTACCGGGTGCCCGCACGGCTCGGCCGTGACGAGGTCGGCGAGCTGTTCGGCCTCGACGTCGAGGACGAGGACGTCGACACCGTCGGCGGGCTCCTCGCGAAGGCGCTCGGCAAGGTCCCGCTGCCCGGGTCCGCGGGCGACATCCACGGGCTGCACCTCGTCGCCGAGGAGGCCCAGGGGCGGCGTCGCACGCTGTCCACCGTGCTCGTCAGCCTCGCCACCCCCGACGACCCCCCGACGCACACGCCCGCCGAGGGCGTGCCGACCGACCAGCACGGAGCCGCACGATGACCTTCCGCTCAGGATTCGCCTGCTTCGTCGGCCGGCCCAACGCGGGCAAGTCCACGCTGACCAACGCGCTCGTCGGCCAGAAGGTCGCGATCACCTCGGGCCGTCCGCAGACGACCCGGCACGCCGTGCGCGGCATCGTGCACCGCGACGACGCCCAGCTCGTGCTCGTCGACACCCCGGGCCTCCACCGGCCCCGCACGCTGCTCGGCGAGCGGCTCAACGACCTCGTCAAGGACACGCTCACCGAGGTCGACGTCGTCGGCTTCTGCCTGCCCGCGGACCAGCGCGTGGGGCCGGGGGACCGGTTCATCGCCGACCAGCTCGCGGAGCTCGCGCGCGACGGCCGCGGCACGCCCGTGGTCGCGATCGTCACCAAGGCCGACACGGTCGGCAAGGGCCGCCTCGCGGAGCACCTGATGGCCGTGCAGAACCTCGGCGAGTGGGCCGACATCGTGCCCGTCTCGGCGGTGTCCGGCTACCAGGTGAAGGTCCTCGAGGACGTGCTCGTCGGGCACCTGTCCGAGGGCCCCGCGCTCTACCCCGAGGGCGAGCTCACGGACGAGCCCGACAACGTCATGGTCGCCGAGCTCGTCCGTGAGGCCGCGCTCGAGGGCGTGCGCGACGAGCTGCCGCACTCGCTCGCGGTCGTCGTCGACGAGATCGTGCCCCGCGAGACCACGTCGCCCGACGCGACGCCCATGCTCGACGTGCGCGTGCACCTCTTCGTCGAGCGCGACAGCCAGAAGGCCATCGTCATCGGCAAGGGCGGTGCGCGGCTGCGCGACGTCGGCAGCCAGGCACGACGCGGCATCGAGGCGCTGCTCGGCGCGCGCGTGTTCCTCGACCTGCACGTCAAGGTCGCGAAGGACTGGCAGCGCGACCCCAAGCAGCTCGGGCGGCTGGGCTTCTGATGCTCCGACCCGGGTTCCGCGACCGCCGCACCCTGCCGCACGAGCGGCGGGGCGGTTCGCAGTACCGCGTCGTCGCGAGCACCGTGCTCGGGATCGTCGTGCTCGCCGTGCTCGGTGCCGTCATGGGCCCGCAGTGGGACCCCGTCCCGCTGGCCGACCCGATCGCGGTCGAGACGTCGGACACCGCGATCGGCGACGCCCCGCTGCTGCGGACGTACGACGTCGCGACCAGCACCGTCACCGTCCAGCTCGACGGCGCGACCGTCGAGGCGCAGATCAGCGTCCCCGTCGGCCTCGACGAGCCCGCGCCCGGCGTCGTGTTCGTGCACGGTGCCGGCACCGGCAAGTTCAGCCGGGCGTTCGTCGAGCAGGCGCGCGCGCTCGCCGCGTCGGGCATCGTCGCGATGGTCCCCGACAAGCGGCTCGACACCTACACGACGCGGCACCGCGACTACGTGCAGATGGCCGCCGACTACGAGGCGTCCGTCGAGGTCCTGCGCCGGCACGCCGACGTCGACCCCGACCGTGTCGGCGTCTACGCGGAGAGCGAGGGCGGCTGGATCGCGCCCGTGATGGCCGCGCAGGACCCGCGCCTCGCGTTCGTCGTGCTCGTGTCGTCGCCCGTCGTGCCGCCGCGCGAGCAGGCCGCCTTCGCGGTCGACTCCTACCTGCGCAACACGGGCGTCCCGCACGGCGTGTTCCGCGCGATCCCGCGCGCCGTCGGCATGTCGCTGCCGGGCGGCGGCTTCGAGTACGCCGACTTCGACGTGACGCCCTACCAGCGGCAGATGCGGCAGCCCGTCCTCGTCGTCTACGGCACGGGAGACGCGTCCATGCCGACCGTGCAGGGCGCCGAGCAGATCATCCGCGACACCGCGATCGCCGGGAACGGCGACGTCACCGTCCGCTACTACGAGGGCGCGAACCACGGGATCCGGGTGGACGGCGACGTGTCGCCGGTGTTCCTCGGCGACCTGTCCGGCTGGGTGCTCGGCCTGCCCGCGACCGGCAGCAGCGAGCCGCGCATCGCCGGCGCGCAGCCCGTC
>NZ_BHYL01000058.1 GCF_003851725.1 Cellulomonas algicola
GTGCGGGACCGTCCGCACGGGCGCGTCGTGCCGCCACCGCGCGACCGTCGTGTCGCCGTGGTCCACGACGTCGCGCCCGGCGGCCGTCAGCGCCGCGACGAGCCCGGCGGCACGCAGCGCGGCGGGCGCGCGCTCGAGCCCGGGGGCGTGGGCGGCGGCACTGGACGGCACGCCGAGGAGTCCGAGAGGCGCGGTGCTCATGGCGGCCACCGTACGGACGAGGCCCGACACGGACCGGTCAGTCGACGAGCGCCTCGGCCAGCGCGCGTCGTCCGACCTGCGCGAGGTGCGGGTGGTCGACGGGGTGCTGGAGCAGCACCACCGCGAGATGCAGCGCCCACGCGTGCGCGCGTCGCCACGTCGCGTCGTCCCAGCCGCAGGCGGCGTCCACGCGCTCGCGGAACGCGCGCCGCCCGTCGGTGTCGAACGTGAGCCACGCCGTCGCCAGGTCCGACGCCGGGTCGCCCGAGGTCACGTCGCCGAAGTCGATGAGCGCGTGCAGCCGGCCGTCGCGCACGAGCAGGTTGGCGGGGTGCGGGTCGCCGTGCAGCCACAACGCGGGACCGTCCCAGGCGGGTGCGGCGGCGAGCTCGGCACGGCGTTCGAGCACCCGGTCGGCCTCCGGGAGCGCGACCCGGTCGAGCCGTTCCCGCAGGGTCGTCGTGTCGGGGGACAGCGGGACGCCGCGGAACGGGTTGACCGGTGCGTCGGCCGGCGCCGGCCGGTGCAGCGCGACGAACACCTCGGCCAGGTCGCCGGCCCACGCGGTCCGGTCGGTGACCGGCACGCTCCACGCCGGATCGGCGTGGAACCACGGCACGACGCTCCACGCCCAGGGGTACGCGTCGCCCGGCATCCCGACGCGGAGAGGGACCGGCGTCGCCACGGGCAGCCGCGGCGCGAGGACCGGCAGCCACTTCTGCTCGTGCGCGACGAGCGGCGCGGACACCGACCGGACCGGGAACCGGAGCGCCAGGTCGTCCCCGAGCCGCCACAGGACGTTGTCCCACCCGGTCCCGGCGGGCGCGAGCGGCAGGTCGGCGAGGTCGGGGTGCTGGGCGCGCAGCAGCGTCCGGACGAGCGTCTCGTCGACCTCGACCTCGGGCACGGGATGCGTCACGGTGCTCCTCTCGCGCGGTGCGGTGCTCCGCGGGGTGGATCGGTCGGTGAACCACCGCGGGCCGTCGGTCCGCCAGGCTACGGTGCGGTCGACGGGCGCGACGGCGCGACCGTCGGTGGGAGGTTGCGGTGCGGGCGGGAGCGCGGGCGCACGGGATCCGGCGCGCGGTGCGTGCTGGGGGGGCCGCGGCGACGGTGCTGGTCGTCGCCGCGTGCGGGACCGACAGCGAGGCCGGCTTCGGGATGCCCACGCAGCAGAGCGTCGGGCAGGTCCCCGGCGAGCGGAGCGACGTCGAGGGCGTCCTGCGTGTCGAGGCGAACGGCTGCTTCACGCTCGAGCTCGACGACGGCACGCGCCCGTGGGTCGTGTGGCCCGCGGGGACCACCATGGACGCCGAGGCCGCCGTGCTCGGCACGACGCGTGCGACGGACGGCGACCGACTCGCAGGACGCGGTGTCCTCGTCGACGCCTCGGCGTTGCCCGGCTGGGAGAACGCCGACTCGTACGCCCACGCGTTCGGCGCGTTCTGCGACGCGGAGGCGGTCGGCGTCGTGGCGCTCGACGAGGTGGACCGGCGCTGACGGCGGCGCGGTCGTCCGGCCGGGACGTGCGGTGCGTGCGGGCGGCGTTGGTCAGCGCGGCGGCCGGACCTCGCGGCGCACGTCCCACGGCACCGCCCAGCCGAGCGCGTCGAACATGCGGCTCAGCACGATGCCGGTGAAGCCCCACACGACCAGGTCGTCGACGACGAACGCGGGCGTCCGCACGCGCGCCCCGAAGCGTTCGTGCACGACGCTCGCGCGGTTCGCCGGGTCGAGCAGGTCGGCGACGGGGAGGCGGAAGACGTCGACGGTCTCGGCGTGGTCGACCGCCGCCACCTGCGACGGGTGCGTCCACCAGGCGGGGACGGGCGTCACGAGGTGGTTGCTCACCGGCACGGCGAGGGGCGGCAGCGTGCCCAGCACCTCGACACCGGACGGGTCGAGGCCGGTCTCCTCGACGGCCTCGCGGACCGCGGCCGCCGCGGGGGAGCGGTCGGTCGGCTCGGTGCGCCCGCCCGGGAACGCGACCTGACCCGCGTGGTGGCCGAGGGTCGCCGCACGACGCTGGAGCAGCACGTCGAGGTCACGCGCGACGGCGGCCTCGCCCGTGCCCGCGTCGATCGCGTCGAGCACGCCGAACAGCACGAGCACCGCCGCGGGTCGGGCGGCCGACACGTCGGGCAGCACCCGCGTGGGGTCGACCCGCCAGTCCAGCCCGCGGGCGCAGAGCTCGAGGAGCTCGGCCCGGGCACCCGCGGGCGTCGTCGGATCGGCCGTCATCCGCGCGCCCGGACGAGCTCCCCGAACGCGGCGAACGCCTTCTCGGCGGCGGGAACGAGGGCCGGCAGGTGCTGCCCGCCTCCCGCGCGGATCGCGTCGACGTCCTCGGGCTCCAGGTCGGCCGTCATGTCGGGCGTCCCCAGCCACAGGTCGAGCATCGACACGGTGACCTCGGGGTGGAACTGCAGCCCGAGCGCGCTGCCCGCGCGGAACGCCTGCACGGGCGTGGCCGGTGTCGACGCGAGCAGCGTCGCGCCCGCCGGGAGGTCGACCGCGTCGGAGTGCCAGTGCAGCACGGTCGGCCGGTCACCGAGCGCGCCCAGCACGAGGTCCTCGGCGACGACGTCGACGGCGGCGAACCCGACCTCCGTGCCGTGCCGCAGGTGCAGCCGTGACCCGAGCGCGAGCGCCAGGATCTGCATGCCGAGGCACACGCCGAGCACGGGTACCTCCGCGTCGACCGCGTCGGCGAGCAGGCGCCGTTCGGCCGCGAGTCCCGGGAATCGCTCGTCGTCGGCGTCCATCGGCCCGCCCATGACGACCACGCCGCCGAGCGAGTCGAGCGCGGGCAGCCGCGGCTCCGCGTCGTGCAGCACCGTGCGGATCTGCAGCGGCCCGTCGATGCCGGCCGCGATCAGTCCCGGTCCCTCGTGCGGGACGTGCGTGAGGACGAGGACGGGGCGCACGCCGGTCACCAGCCGTCGGGCAGCGGGCGGCCCTCCTCGTAGCCCGCCGCGGACTGGATGCCGACCGTCGCGCGGTCGAAGAGCTCCTCGAGCGAGGTCGCGCCGACGTACGTCGCGGCCGAGCGGACGCCCGCGGTGACGTGGTCGAGCAGGTCCTCCACACCGGGACGGCGCGGGTCGAGGTACATGCGCGAGGACGAGATGCCCTCCTCGTAGAGCGCCTTGCGGGCCCGCTCGAACGCCGAGCCGCCCCGCGTGCGTGCGGCGACGGCACGCGCCGACGCCATGCCGAAGCTCTCCTTGTACAGGCGGCCCTCGCCGTCCTCGTGCAGGTCGCCGGGCGACTCGTGCGTCCCGGCGAACCAGGAGCCGATCATGACCTGCGACGCACCGGCGGCCAGCGCGAGCGCGACGTCGCGCGGGTGCCGCACGCCGCCGTCCGCCCACACGTGCCGGCCGAGCCGGCGGGCCTCGGCGGCGCACTCGAGCACCGCCGAGAACTGCGGGCGGCCGACCGCGGTCATCATGCGCGTCGTGCACATGGCGCCCGGGCCGACGCCGACCTTGACGATGTCCGCGCCGGCCTCGATCAGGTCGCGCGTGCCCTGTGCCGTGACGACGTTGCCCGCGACGACCGGGACCTGCGGGTCGAGCGAGCGGACCGCGCCGAGCGTCTCGAGCATCTTGCGCTGGTGGCCGTGGGCCGTGTCGACGACGAGCACGTCGACGCCCGCCTCGAGCAGCTCGGCCGTCTTGGCCTTGACGTCGCCGTTGATGCCGACCGCGGCCGCGACGCGCAGGCGGCCCTGGTCGTCGACGGCCGGCGTGTAGATCGACGAGCGCAGCGCCCCGACCTGCGTGAGCACGCCGACGAGGACGCCGTCGCGGACGACGGGGGAGAAGCGGCGGCGCGAGCCGTGCAGCTGCTCGAACGCGGCCTCGAGGCCGCGCGTGCCCCCCTGCTCGACGACCGACAGGTCGACGGTCGTCGGGTGCGGGGACATGACGTCCTCGACCTGCGTGAACCGGTCGACGCCCTGGCAGTCGGCCTCGGTGAGGACGCCGACCGGGCGGCCGTCCTGCACGACGACCGCGGCGCCGTGGGACCGCTTGCCGATGAGCGTGAGGGCGGTGTGCACGGTGTCGTGCGGCGCGACGACGACTGCGCTCTCGACGACCGTGTGCCGCGCCTTGACGGACGACACGACGTCCGCGACCACGTCGGTCGGGATGTCCTGCGGGATGACCGCGATGCCGCCGCGGCGGGCGACCGTCTCGGCCATGCGGCGGCCGGCGACGGCCGTCATGTTGGCGACGACGACGGGGATGGTGGTGCCGGTGCCGTCGACGGGTGCGAGGTCGACGTCGAAGCGGGAGGTGACCTCGGAACGCGACGGGACGAGGAAGACGTCGCCGTAGGTGAGGTCGGAGGCCGGAGTCTGGCCGGGCAGGAAGCGCATGGGAGTTCCCCTTTCCGATCGATGGTACCGGGTGGGGTGCACGCGTCCCGGGGACGACCGGGTCCAGCGCCCGGACCTGCGGCGTCGGCGCGCGGGTTCTTCACCGAGCCTCCACCGTACCGACCGCGCCCCTGACCTGCCCGGACGGCGAGCAGGTGCTTCCGGGACCTAGAGTGTGCAGGCGAAGCCTTCGGCGTCCGCAGCGTGCGGCATCGTCGCCGCACCGGGAGGAGAGGCTGCCTCATGGCACTGCTGGAGTCGATCACGTCACCTGCTGACGTGCGCCGCCTGACCCGCACGCAGGTCGCGCGGCTCGCAGAGGAGATCCGCACGTTCCTCGTCGAGTCGGTGTCCCGCACGGGCGGTCACCTGGGCCCGAACCTCGGGGTCGTCGAGCTGACGATCGCCCTGCACCGCGTCTTCGACTCGCCGCGCGACACCATGGTGTTCGACACGGGGCACCAGGCGTACGTGCACAAGCTGCTGACGGGCCGCACGGACTTCTCGCAGCTCCGCCGGCGCGGCGGGCTCTCGGGCTACCCCAGCCGCACGGAGTCCGAGCACGACGTCGTCGAGAACTCGCACGCGTCGACCGCGCTGTCGTGGGCGGACGGCATCGCGAAGGCCAACCAGCTCCAGGGCCGCGGCCAGCGGCACGTCGTCGCGGTCATCGGCGACGGCGCGCTCACGGGCGGCATGGCGTGGGAGGCCCTCAACAACATCGCGGCCGGGCAGGACCGGCGTCTCGTGGTCGTCGTCAACGACAACGGGCGGTCGTACGACCCGACGATCGGCGGCCTTGCGCGCCACCTCGACACGCTGCGCACGACGCAGGGCTACGAGAACGTCCTGTCGTGGGGCAAGCAGACGCTGCGCCGGTCGGGCCCGCCGGGGCGGTTCGCGTACGACGCGCTGCACGGCCTCAAGAAGGGCATCAAGGACGTCGTCGCCCCGCAGGGGATGTTCGAGGACCTCGGGCTCAAGTACGTCGGGCCCGTCGACGGGCACGACGAGCAGGCCGTCGAGCACGCGCTGCGCCGCGCCAAGGCGTTCGGCGGGCCGGTGATCGTGCACGTCATCACCGAGAAGGGCCGCGGGTACACGCCCGCCGAGCAGGACGTGGCGGACCGCTTCCACGCGGTCGGCCAGATCCACCCCGAGACGGGTCTGCCGCTCGCGCCGTCGCGGTTCGGCTGGACCAGCGTGTTCGCCGACGAGATCGTGCGCATCGGCCGCCGTCGCAAGGACGTCGTCGCGATCACGGCCGCGATGCTCCAGCCGGTGGGCCTCGCGCCGTTCGCCGCCGAGTTCCCCGACCGCGTGTTCGACGTCGGCATCGCCGAGCAGCACGCCGCCACCTCGGCCGCGGGCATGGCGTTCGGCGGGCTGCACCCCGTCGTCGCGGTCTACGCGACGTTCCTCAACCGCGCGTTCGACCAGGTCCTCATGGACGTCGCGCTGCACAGGGCCGGCGTCACGTTCGTGCTCGACCGGGCGGGGCTGACCGGCGACGACGGTGCGAGCCACAACGGGATGTGGGACATGGCGATGCTCGGCATCGTGCCCGGGCTGCGGCTCGCGGCACCCCGCGACGAGCCGACGCTGCGCGACGCGCTGCGTACCTCGGTCGACGTCGACGACGCACCGACGGTGGTCCGCTACCCGAAGGGTGCGATGGGCGACCCGCTGCCGGCGGTCGACGAGGTCGACGGCATCGACGTGCTCGCGCGGCACGACGGCGCCGACGCGGACGCGCCGTCCGTGCTCGTCGTCGGCGTCGGCGCGATGGCGGTGACGGCCGTCGCGACCGGTGAGGTGCTGGCCGCGCACGGTCTGCGCGTCACGGTCGTCGACCCGCGCTGGGTGCTCCCGGTCCCCATCGCGCTCACCAAGCTCGCGGGCGCGCACGACCACGTCGTGACGATCGAGGATGGGGTCGTGGACGGCGGCATCGGCGCGCTGCTCGGGCAGCGGTGCACCGACGTCGGGGTCCGCACGCCCGTCCAGGCGGTCGGCGTCCCGCGCCGGTTCCTCGACCACGCGTCGCGCGACCAGCTCGTCGGGGAGCTCCGGCTGGGGCCCAACGACGTGGCCCGGGACGTGCTCACCGCCCTCGGCCGACTGCCCGGGACGGCACAGTAGCGCACGTCACAACGGCCCTCCCGAGGGCCGGGGCGAAGGTCCCAAGACATCCCATCACTTGCTCCGTAGGTTCGAGGTATCGACCCGCACGGAGGAGCGAAGATGTCCACCACCGCAGTCCCCGCCACCGCCCACGACGAGGCCACCACCCCGGCCGCGTGGACCGGATTCGTCGTCGGCCCGTGGGCCGACCACGTCGACGTGCGGGACTTCATCCAGCGCAACTACACGCCCTACGAGGGTGACAGCGCGTTCCTCGCGGGTCCGACCGCCCGCACGACCCGCATCTGGGACCGCCTCAGCGCGATGTTCCCGGCGGAGCGCGAGAAGGGCGTCTACGACGTCGACGCGAAGACGCCGTCGACGATCACGTCGCACGCCCCCGGCTACATCGCCCAGGACGACGAGATCATCGTCGGACTCCAGACGGACGCCCCGCTCAAGCGCGCGATCATGCCCAACGGCGGCTACCGGATGGTCGAGAAGTCGCTCGAGACCTACGGGTACGAGCCCGACCCGGTCGTCTCCGAGATCTTCAGCAAGTACCGCAAGACGCACAACGACGGCGTCTTCGACGTGTACCCGCCGGCCGTGCGCGCCGCGCGCTCGTCGCACATCATCACCGGCCTGCCGGACGCCTACGGCCGCGGCCGGATCATCGGCGACTACCGCCGCGTCGCCCTGTACGGCGTCGACGCGCTGATCGCCGCGAAGAAGCTCGAGCGTGCCGAGCTCGACATGGAGCGCTCGGTCGAGGACGTCATCCGCGACCGCGAGGAGAACGCCGAGCAGATCCGCGCGCTCGGCGAGCTCAAGCAGATGGCCGCGTCCTACGGCTACGACATCTCCGGGCCCGCGACGACCGGCCGCGAGGCCGTGCAGTGGCTGTACTTCGGCTACCTGGCCGCCGTGAAGGAGCAGAACGGCGCCGCGATGTCCCTCGGCCGCACGTCGACGTTCCTCGACATCTACCTCGAGCGCGACCTCGCCGCGGGGACGATCACCGAGGAGCAGGCGCAGGAGATCATCGACGACTTCGTCATCAAGCTGCGGATCGTGCGCTTCCTGCGCACCCCGGAGTACGACGCGCTGTTCTCGGGCGACCCGACGTGGGTGACCGAGTCGATCGGCGGCATGGGCGAGGACGGGCGGACGCTCGTCACGAAGACGTCGTTCCGCTACCTGCAGACGCTCTACAACCTGGGCCCGGCGCCCGAGCCGAACATGACGGTGTTCTGGAGCGACCAGCTCCCGGCCGGGTTCAAGGCGTACTGCGCGCAGGTGTCGATCGACACCTCGGCCGTCCAGTACGAGTCCGACG
>NZ_BHYL01000059.1 GCF_003851725.1 Cellulomonas algicola
CGTCGGATCGCCGCCCAGCAGCTCGCGTCCGGCCGCACGGCCTGGCGCGTCCGCCCGCCCGGCGTCGCGCGGGCCGTCGTCGACGCCGCCGCGCGGCACGCCCCGCGCCGAGCGGGTGCAGGTGCGCCTGCCGCGGCTGTTCACCGTGCGGGTCCTCGTCTTCTCGCTCGTGCTGCTGCTCGCGTTCGTGCTCGTCTACCCGACGCTGCACTCCTACCTCCAGCAGCAGCAGGAGCTCGCGCAGCTCCGTGCGCAGGTCGCCGCGGCCGAGCAGCGCAACGGCGACCTCGAGGCCGAGAAGGGCCGCTGGGACGACCCGGCGTACGTCGCCGCGCAGGCCCGTGAGCGGCTGTCGTTCGTGCTGCCGGGGGAGAAGGCGTTCCGCGTCCTCGACCCCGAGACGGTGCCGGACACACCCGCCGTCGACCCGGGGCCGTCGTCGACCGTGCTCGACGAGAGCGCGACGCAGCCCTGGTACACCTCGGTGTGGCAGTCGGTCGAGATTGCCGGGACGGCACCGAGCCAGGAGCGCGCGCCGACCACCGAGCAGCCCGCGACGCCCGAGGGTGGCGGCCAGGAGCCGGCGCCCACACCGTAGGGACGCGTCGCGGCGTGCCCCTGGCGGTACGGCTGCGGGTCGGCGTCGGGGGAGAATGCGTGCAGCGGGTGCCGCGTCGGCGCCCGGACCCCGTCCCCGACCCGATCGGACCGTCGTGACCCCGACCGCCGCCACCGCCGTGACCGACCAGGACCTCGTCGTGCTGGCCGAGCAGCTCGGCCGTCCCCCGCGCGGCGTCGTCGGGATCGCCGCGCGCTGCGTCTGCGGGCGCCCGCTCGTCGTGCGCACGGCGCCCCGGCTCGACGACGGCACGCCCTTCCCGACGACGTACTACCTCACGTGCCCGCCCGCGGTCGCGGCCGTGAGCACGCTCGAGGCGTCGGGGCTGATGAAGGACCTCACCGCGCGGCTCGCCGAGGACGAGGAGCTCGCGGCGGCCTACCGGCGCGCCCACGAGGCCTACCTCGCGGACCGCGAGGAGCTCGGGCACGTCGAGGAGATCGCCGGGATCTCGGCGGGGGGCATGCCGACGCGCGTGAAGTGCCTGCACGTCCTCGCGGGGCACGCGCTCGCGGCGGGACCGGGCGTCAACCCGATCGGCGACGAGGTGCTCGACCTGGTCCGCGACGAGTGGCGCCCCGACCGCTGCACCTGCTGACGACGACCGTCGACGTCGCGGGCGACGCATGACACGGACCTCGTGACGCCCTGCGACGGGCGCGAGGACCCGCGCGCCGGATGGGAGGATGTGCCGGTGACGCGTGTGGCTGCCATCGACTGCGGGACCAACTCCATCCGGCTCCTGGTGGCCGACGTCGACCCCGACGCCGGGACGCTGGTCGACCTCGACCGGCGCATGGAGGTCGTGCGGCTCGGCCAGGGCGTCGACCGCACCGGCCGGATCGCCCCCGAGGCGCTCGCGCGCACGCTCGACGCGGCCCGCCGCTACGCGGACGTGTGCGACGACCTGGGGGTCGAGGCCGTCCGGTTCGTCGCGACGTCGGCGTCACGCGATGCCGAGAACCGCGGGGACTTCGTCGACGGCGTGCGCTCCCTGCTGGGCGTCGAGCCGGAGGTCGTCGGGGGCGAGGAGGAGGCCGCGCTGTCGTTCCGCGGTGCGACGGGCGTCCTCGCCGCGACGCACCCCGGGCCGTTCCTCGTGGTCGACCTGGGCGGCGGCTCGACCGAGCTCGTGCTCGGCACGTCGGCGCCCGAGGCCGCGTACTCGATGGACGTCGGCTGCGTCCGGCTGACCGAGCGGCACCTGCTGTCCGACCCGCCGACGGCCCACGAGGTCGCGGGTGCGCGTGCCGACGTCGCCGCCGCGCTCGACGTGGCCGCGGGCGTCGTGCCGCTCGGCAAGGCCGTGACGCTCGTCGGGCTCGCCGGGTCGGTGACGACGGTGACCGCGCACGCGCTGGGGCTCGACCGCTACCGGCCGGAGCGCATCGACGGCGCGGTGCTGCCCGTCGACACCGTGCTCGCGGCCTGCGACGACCTGCTGGGGCGGTCCCGTGCGGACCGCGCGGCGCTCGGCTTCATGCACCCCGGCCGCGTCGACGTCATCGGTGCGGGCGCGCTGGTGTGGCACGACGTCGTGACGCGCGTGCGCGACGAGGTGGCCGCGGTGGGCGGTGAGCTCAGCGAGGTCGTGACGTCGGAGCACGACATCCTCGACGGCATCGCCTGGAGCGCCGTCCCCGCCTGATCGGGTTCCCGCGGAGGCCCCGCACGACACGCTGCGGAAACCCACCGCTAGTGCGCACTGTGTACTAGTGTGCGCCGTGCGGGAGCCTGGAGGGAGGTTCCCGCACCAGACACGACGGCCCCGCGCCACGGGAGCCGTGACGGGACGGAGGCGGCCGATGGACACGACCCAGCTGCTCAAGGGGGTGCTCGACCTCGCGGTGCTCGCGGTCGTCGCCGACGAGGACGGGTACGGGTACGACGTCGTCCGCCGGCTGCGAGCCGCGGGCATCGAGGAGGTCGGCGACGCGTCCGTCTACGGCACGCTCCGCCGCCTGTACTCGTCCGGCGCGCTGACCTCGTACGTGGTCCCGAGCGACGAGGGGCCGCACCGCAAGTACTACGGCATCAACGCGCAGGGCCGGGCGATGCTCGAGGCCCAGCGCAAGGACTGGCAGGAGTTCGCGGGCACCATGGCCCGCCTGCTGGACACGGACGTCCCGGGCGCTGCGCGGGGCCGGAAGGGAACGCGATGAGCACGCAGGCCGTCACCTCGGACGTCGCGCAGTACGCCGCGGCGGTCCGCCAGCACCTCGCGGGACTCACGCCCGAGCAGGTCGAGGACCTGACCGACGACCTCGAGCTCGACCTCCAGGACGCGCTCGACGACGACCGCCGCGTCGGCCACGGCCGCACGCTCGCGGACCTGCTCGGGACGCCCGAGGCGTACGCGACCGACCTGCGCACCGCCGCGGGCCTCGACGCGCCCGCGCCGCAGCGTGCGCGTCGTCCGGTCCGCGACGCGCTCATCTGGCCGGTCCGCCGCGGGCGCGAGCTCGGGCGCCGTGTCCTCGCGACACTCCGGCAGCACGCGTGGTGGTCGCCCGTCGAGTCGTTCGCCCTGTCCCTGCGGCCGGTGTGGTGGGTCGCGCGCGCCTGGGTCGTCTACGTGCTGGTCGTCGCGCTGCTCGTCGGCGGCTATCAGTGGGTCCCGCACACGGCCTGGACGTGGCTGCTGCTCGGGGCCGCCGTGGTCGCGAGCGTGCAGTGGGGACGCGGCTCATGGGTGGCGTCCCGGCGGACCAGGTGGATGCCGCTCGTCGCGAACGCCGTCGCCGTCGTCGCGATCCTGCCCGTCCTGTCGACGCTGCAGAGCGACGTCCGGACCGCCCGCTGGTACCCGACGACCTCCGCGGGGACCGCGGTCGAGTACCGCGACCAGATGGTCGACGGCGTGGTCGTCGACGGCGTCCAGGTGAGCAACCTGTTCGTCTACGACGCCGAGGGCAACCCGCTGAGCGACGTGCAGATCTTCGACGACCGCGGGCGGCCCGTCCGCACGACGTTCGACGAGGGCTGGGAGCCGTGGACGCTCCCGGGTGTCGACGAGCCGTGGCAGTTCGTCGGTGCGACGGCCGAGGACGGTCGGACGCGGTGGAACGTCTACCCGCTGCGCGGCGGCCCGTCGTCGCAGTTCACGTACGACGACGAGGGCGGCCGCATGGTGCTCAGCGTCGGCTCCCGCGCGGGCCTCCCGCCGCTCCCGTTCGCGAAGGCGCCCGCGGTCGACGTGCCCGCGGCGCAGGGCGCGACGTCGTCGGGCGGGACGGTCGTCGCGGACGGTCAGGACGGCGCTGCCGACGCGGGTGCCGACGCCGGGACGCCGTCGCCGCAGCCGACCGGCCCGGTCGTCGGTGAGACGTCCGGCCCCTGACGCACCCACCTCGCGCCGGTCGGCCCGCCGACGGCGTCTCTGGTCCCGCCGGGCTCTGGACGGCGGGTCGTCGCGGCGGGAGCATGCGGGACGTGCCCGATCGCCGCGCCCGCCCGACGTGGACGTCCGCCCGGCCCGTCTCCCGCCGCGACGTCCTGCGGCTCGGCGGGGGAGCGCTCGCGCTCGGCGCGCTCGCCGCCTGCACGCCCGGGTCCGACGGGTCGCCGCCGGTCGTGAGCGCCACGCCGACCTGGACGCCGCCCGCGGAACCGATGCGGCTGCCGGACGGGTTCGTGCTCGGCGCGGCCACCTCGGCGTTCCAGGTCGAGGGCTCGACGACGGCCGACGGCCGCGGCACCTCGATCTGGGACACGTTCGCCGCGCAGCCGGGGAACGTCCGCGGCGGTGCGACGGGCGACCCGGCCGCGGACCACTACCGCCACTGGGCGCAGGACGTCGACCTCATGGCGGACCTCGGCCTCGACGGGTACCGGTTCTCGGTCGCGTGGCCGCGCATCCAGCCGACGGGCTCGGGGGCGGTGAACCAGGCGGGCGTCGACTTCTACCGGCGCCTCGTCGACCTGCTGCTGGAGCGCGGCATCGAGCCCGCGGTCACGCTGTACCACTGGGACCTGCCGCAGCCGCTGCAGGACCGCGGGGGCTGGGCAGCGCGGGACACGGCGTCGCGGTTCGCCGACTACGCGGCGATCGTCGTCGACGCCCTGCCGGACGTCACGGGCCCGTGGCTGACGATCAACGAGCCGAAGACCACCGCCTACGTCGGCTACGGCAGCGGGTACCACGCGCCGGGCGTCAGCGACGTCGACCAGATGGTGGCGGCCGTCCACCACCAGCTGCTGGGCCACGGGCTGGCGGTGCAGGCGTTCCGCGCGTCGGGCGTGGCCGGGCGGATCGGCATCGCGCTCAACCTGCAGCCCGTCTACGCCGCCGGGGCGGGCGCGGACGACGCGGCCGTGCGCGCGGACGCGGTCGAGAACCGGCTCTTCCTCGACCCCGTCCTGGTCGGCGCCTACCCGGACGACGCGCTCGGCGACCGGCCCGGTCAGATCCCGGCCGACCCGGCCGTCCTGGACGCGCTCGTGCGCGAGGGCGACCTCGCGACGATCAGCGCCCCGCTCGACGTGCTCGCGATCCAGTACTACGGGGTCACTGGCGTCGACAGCGGCGGGCAGAACGTGCAGCTGTACCCGACGTCGGACGCGCCCTGGCAGCAGGTCCACCCCGAAGGGCTCTACGAGACGCTGACCCGCGTCCGCGACGACTACCCCGGCGCGCCGCCGCTCGTGATCACGGAGAACGGCATCCCCGACCGCACGCCCGAGGGTACGACGGACGACCCCGAGCGTGTCGCGTTCCTGCGCGCGCACCTCCAGCAGGTGGCCCGGGCGGTCGACGACGGCGTCGACGTGCGGGCGTACTACGCGTGGTCGCTGCTGGACAACGTCGAGTGGGCCGAGGGGCTGGACCAGCGCTGGGGGCTCGTGCACGTCGACTTCGAGTCGCAGGAGCGCACGCCGAAGGCGAGCGCGCGCTGGTACGCCGACGTCGTCGCGCAGCACGCCGTCCCGCTGGCCTGACCGGCGTCGACGCGGCGCCGCAGCCGCCGGGCGGCAGCCGTGAGACCAGGCTCACAGCCGTTTCCCAGGCCGTGTGCGCAGCGTCACCGTCCACCGGACGGCATGGTTCGACGGTGGCGGATACCGTGGAGATATGCCGACTTCTGCCCAGACCCCGGTCGACGCCGCACCCGCGGCCGGTGCGGTCGTCCCCCGTGGCAAGCCCCGCAAGGTCCCGCGCGTCGTGATCCTCGGCGGCGGCTCGGTCGGTCTCACGACCGCCCGCCGTCTGCGCAAGCGACTCGGCAAGCGCGAGGCTGCGATCGTCGTCGTGGACCCGCGCCCGTACATGACGTACGCGCCGTTCCTGCCCGAGGCCGCGGCCGGCTCGATCGACGCGCGCAACGTCGTCGCCCCGCACCGCCGCGCTCTCAAGGGCGTCGACGTGCTGCAGGGCAAGGTGTCGCAGATCCACCACGCCGAGCGCACGGTCGAGATCACGCCCGAGGAGGGCGACCCGTACTGGATCACGTACGACCACCTGGTCGTCGGTCTCGGCTCGGTCGCCCGCACGCTGCCCATCCCCGGCCTCGCGGAGCAGGGCATCGGCTTCAAGAACGTGGAGGAGGCCATCGCGGTCCGCAACCACGTGCTCAACCGGATCGACGTCGCCTCGAGCACCTGGGACCCGGAGCTGCGCAAGCGCATGCTCACGTTCGTCTTCGTCGGCGGCGGGTTCGCCGGCATCGAGGCGCTCGCCGAGGTCGAGGACATGGCGCGCTACTCGGTGCGCCACTACAACCAGATCGAGCAGGAGGAGCTGCGCTTCGTCCTGGTCGAGGGCTCGCCGCGCATCCTCCCCGAGGTCAGCGAGGAGCTCGGCGGCTACACGCTCGAGCAGCTGCGCAAGCGCGACATCGAGATCTTCCTGTCGACGTTCCTCAACTCGTGCGTCGACGGGCACGTCGTGCTCTCGAACGGCCAGGAGTTCGACGCCGAGACGATCATCTGGACCGCGGGTGTCAAGGCCAACCCCGTCCTGCAGCAGTCCGACCTGCCGCTCGACAAGATGGGCCGCGTCACCTGCAACCCCTTCCTCCAGGTCGTCGACGCCGACGGCACGCCCGTCCCCGACGCGTACGCCGCGGGTGACTGCGCGGCCGTGCCCGACCTGTTCAACCCCGGCCAGTTCTGCCCGCCGAACGCGCAGCACGCGGTCCGCGAGGGCAAGCACCTCGGTGACAACCTCGCGCGTGTGCTCCGCTCGGCCGAGCTCACCGAGTACAAGCACAAGAACATCGGCGCCGTCGCGTCCCTCGGCATGTACAAGGGCGTCGCGCAGATGTTCGGCAAGATCAAGGTCCGCGGTGTGCTGGCGTGGTTCCTGCACCGCACGTACCACGTGTACGCGATGCCGACGATCAACCGGAAGCTGCGCATCATGGCCGGCTGGACCGGATCGATCCTGCTGCGCCGCGAGGTCGTCGCGCTCGGCTCGGTGCACGACCCGCGCGCCGAGTTCCGTGCCGCCGCCGTCCCGCCGAAGCCGCGCGCCGTCGACACGGCCGCGCTGCCGCCGCAGAAGGCCGAGGCGGGCTCGCCCGCCGAGAAGCAGCAGGCGACGGGCAGCGGCCAGGCCGCCAAGAGCGCCAGCTGACGCACGCCGTCCGCCGACGAGGCCCGGCTCCCCACGACGGGGGCCGGGCCTCGTCGCGTCAGGACCGCTCCGCCGCCTCGACCGCGACCTCGTCGAGCCACGCCGCGAGCGCGGCCGCCGTCGCGCGCGGCTGGTCGAGGTGCACGTTGTGCCCGGCGGCGTCGAGCACGACGTACGACGCGCGCGGGTAGTGGTCGAGCCGCCGCCACGCGTCGGCGTACCCGACGACGTGGTCCTGCCGCCCGCACAGCACCAGCGTCGGTGCCGTGAACGGCTCGGGCGACGCGTCCTCGGGCTCGACGTCGAACGGGTACCGCGCGCGCAGGACGTCGAGCGCGTCCTGGTCGGCGTCGTCCTCGCCTGGCTGCACGAACCGCCGGTACGCGTCGAGGCCCGCCGCGGACTCGACGACCGCCATCGCGCGGTATCCGCTCGCGACCACCGGGTCGACGCCGGTCAGCGCCGCCGGGTCCTCCCGCAGGACGGTCCGCGGGGGCAGGACGCGCGCGTCGACCTCCCCGGCCCAGAGTCCCGCGACCGTCGCGAGCCCGAGCACCTGGTCGCGCAGGTCGTGCGCGAGGCGCCGCGCCATCATCCCGCCGTACGAGCTGCCGACGACCGCGAACGGCTCGTCACCGAGGCGCTCGCGCACCGCGTCGCGCACCGCGCCCGCCACGTCCTCGCTGCTGCGGACGCTGCCGAGCGGCGTGCGGGCGGTCCAGGGCAGCGACACGTAGAGGCGACGCCACGGCCCGTGCGCCGCGAGCACGGGGTCGAGCGGCAGCATGATCCGGTGGTCGACGCCGAACCCGTGGATCATCACGACCGGGATCCCGGCTCCGCGCTCCTCGATGTGCACGCGCAGGACCCTAGGACGGACCACCGACAGCGCCGGGTACGGCGCTGGCAGGATGAGCGTGCACGTCGCCCGCCGCGCTCCCATGACGCTCGGGCGGCGCCCCCGTAGCCCAATCGGCAGAGGCAGCCGGCTTAAACCCGGCCCAGTCCGGGTTCGAGCCCCGGCGGGGGCACGGACGTGTGGTTGGGGAAACGCGCGCATTGGGGTTGGCGAAACTCAAACACGCCGTGACCTGCGGAAATGCCCGTTCGCTGCCTGCGCCAAAGACGTTGGCGGTCGGCGCTGAGGCACCCAGATGTCCCGCTGCGCTCGATCGAGCCGTAGTCGACGGACCCTTCTGCATGGCGTGTCAGGAACCAGTTGGCTAGCTGCGCCTCGTCAGGATTGCGGCGGATGCCCGGCAAATATGCCGCGGATGATGCCAATGTGATGCCAGCTGTAGTACTGTCCTCTTCATGAACGTACCCAGCGCGGATCCCGCCGTGCTCACATCGAGCGCCGACCGGCGCACGCTGTGCTTGGTGCGCGAGGCGAAGGGCTGGACGCAGCGGGAGCTCGCGTCGCGCGCGAACGTGAACCAGTCGACGATCTCCAAGTCGGAGAACGGTCTGATGGAGCTCAAGGGGCAGGCGCTGCGCGCGGTGGCCGATGCTCTTGATTGCCCCCCGCAGCTGCTGACGCACCCCGCCCCGCTCTTGGGGCTCGACGTCTCCTGTCTGCATCACCGGCGTCGTTCGTCGCGGCTGACGGTCGCGTCCAAGAACAAGATCGAGGCGGTCGCGCACCTGTCTCGGCTGTCCGTCGAGAACCTCCTGTCGGGCTACCACGAGCAGACCGTTGCTGTGGAGCGCGTCGCCGAACTCGACCCGCCGGACCCCGTGGACGTCGCGGCTGACGTTCGAGGCCGTCTCGGCTTGGCGCCCGGGCCGGTACCCAACCTGGTCGCGGCGCTGGAGCACGCGGGTGTCGTCGTGTTCGAGCGGCCCCTGGGGTCGAGCGCTCAGGATGCGGTGTCGTCCTGGCCGCATGGTTCTGACCAGTTCCCGCTGCTGATCGTGAACAGCGGCCTGAGCGGCGACCGGCAGCGGTTCACCATCGCGCACGAGCTCGGGCATGTGGTCATGCACCGCATCCCGGGCGAGGACCAGGAGGCCCAGGCGGACCAGTTCGCCGCGTCGCTCCTCGCCCCTCCCGAGCAGATCCGGCCCGCCCTGACCGGTCTGACGACGGCGCAGTTCCGTCGCCTCGTCGAGCTCAAGCCGGTGTGGGGAATGTCGGTGGCTGCCCTCGTGCGGCGCGCTCGCGACCTGGGCGAGATCTCCGACCGGCAGTACCGCGAGTTCCAGCTCCGTCTCACCAGCCTGGGGTGGAAGACGTCCGAGCCGATCGACATCCCCGCCGAGCACCCGACGACCCTGCGGAACGTTCTGGCGCGTCGCCTGGCGGCCGGGCAGCCGGTCGCGGATCTGGCGCGGACGGCGCTGATGACCGAGAGCAGCTTCCGCCGGTACTTCCCGATCCCAACGCGCTGCGGCGCGCTGACCGCCGAGAACGGTGCCTGACATGGCTGATGCTGCGACACCGACCCCTCCCGTTTCGTTCGCACCGACGCGTCGTGCGCGTCTGGTGCCGGGCCGTGAGCTGTACGCGGGCCGTCCCGCTCTGTCAGTCCAGATGGAGGCGACTGCGACGGAAGTCGTGAGGGGGGCTCGTCTGTGTGTCGAGTCGGCCCTCGGTGGGGTCATCACGATGCCGTCAGGCCGTCAGCCGAGCCTCGAGCGCCTCACCGAGACGCTGACGGCATTCGGGGCTGTCACCGGTGACGTCAGCGACACCCTCGTCGACGCGAACCGGTACGCGGGGAAGAAGCGCATCAGCGGCCCGAGCAGCCTGGACGTCGCCTGGGTCGACGCCCAGCTGCGCAACGGGCAGCGGTACGCGCTCACGGACTCGCCGTACATCCCCGACGGCGACTTCGCTGCGCTGAACAGCACCCTCAGTCAGGGCCGGGACATGCGCCGGGCCGTAGTCGTGAACCTGCCGATCAGCTACCTGTGGCTGAAGAACAGGGCCCGCGAGCTGCGGGAGGCCATCAACCGGGCGGGCGTGCCGGTGGCGCTCACGGTCGAGCACGCCAGCGACTCGATGGGTGTGCAAGCTGTCGTCCGGGGTCTCGTGCACGTGCTCGGCGCCGAACCCCCGGTCCTGCTGCTGCGCTGTGACGCGTCCGCTGTCGTCGCGATCCCGTACGGCGCCGCCGGCGGCGCGATCGGCACCAAGACGAGCCTGCGTCACCTGTACCCGCTGCCCGCACCAGGGGCGAAGGGTGGAGGTCGCCCGGCGCGTGTGGCCGTATGGGTTCCTCGGCTGCTGTCGTACAAATCGCTCGAGGTGGTCGCCGACGTGGTGCAGTACCCGGGCATCCCGCAGTATCTCGTGTGCGACTGCACGTCCTGCGATGGACTCACCCTGGACCGGGTCACCGACGAAGCCCAGGCGTACGACCACTCTCTGCGGGCTCTGATGGAGTTCGCGACCACTCGGTTGGGGGTCGAGCGGTCGCCTGCGCTGCAGCGCCTTGCGTTCTACGAGGCGGGGAAGTCGGCTCAGTTCGCGCACATGGACATCGAGTCGTCCACCGGTGTGCCGTTCGAAGCGCCGGCTTTCCTGGGGGCGTGGAAGGTGGCCTATGAGGAGCTGAACGCTTAGGCGGAACGTAGTGCGATGTCGAACAGTTGCTCTTCGCGCAGCATGCGTTGGAAGTGCACGTGACCGCCTGGCGGCTTCCACTGACCGCCGTCCACAAGCAGGTCGGCACTGCCGCCTAGCGCGGCGACCACGCTGTACCCGTAGAGGTCGCAGTGCATCAACTCGACCGTGTCCAGCGCATCCATCGCGGGTAGGAGCGCAGCGACAGGGCCTGTCGTGTGTAGTCGACCCAGCGCACTACGGAGACGCCTGCCCGAACTCAGGACAAGGAATCCTTCGATCCTTAAGGGTCGGGCGGGCGCTGCCACGTAAGAGTCATCGGAAGCTCCCGACCACCAGCCGCGATCCAGGATCGGTCCTAGGCGGTGCGCGCTACGGGCATGCCATGCCGACGCGTCAATCGATACGACAGGGACGACGGGAGCATCAGCGAGCCACACCATAGGCAGCGGGTAGCCCCGCCACTTGAGTGTTCGGATCGCTGCTGCCACCGCGCCCTCGACCTGAAGCCGAGACCACAGACCAACTGGTGCCGAGGCCCGACGGAGCGCCTCGGTGCCTGTTCCGGCGTTCACGAGCGCGTCCCGCACTGTGCGGTCAAGCGTTGGTGTCATCGTCCGGCGGAACGGGTCGGCGTACTCATGGTCGGCACGGTACCTGCTGACGCGTACGCTCACGCGGTTGAGAGTGATGTTCACGCCCTGCGGTGCGTGTCATGGTTGCGAACAGATGCCCGCGTGCGGGTCCGAAAGCTAGGTCTGGCGATGGCGCGAGACCGGGGAGGGGGTCGATGAGCATCGTGACCCGCATGAGCGCAACAGTGTCCTGCGATGACTGCTGATGCTGTCGAGTTGGCGTACCCGCCTATCACTGGCCTCTTGCCGTATGGGCCGCCTTCCGACCTGATCCAGCTCTTCCGCGGAGACATCCGCTTGAAGTCCTCGCAAGGCTCCTCGGACGTGCGGCCGGGGGAGATCGTCCTCATGATCCGGTCAGGGTCGCACCTGCTGTGGTCGATCGACGACGACGGGAACAGCCATCTTCCACGTAGTTGGACCTATCGCGGCAGCCGCGAGTCCACGGCTCTCGCCCTGACTTTCCTGGGCACGCCGATGGAGCTGGAAGTCCACCACAATGGTCATGGGCGTGGGTTCATCGGTGGCGCGACGGTCGGCGGCGACGACGTTGATATCGACGAAGTGATCGTCCAGTGGGGCAACCTTGAGCCGCTACGCGGCGCGACCATGCTGCGCGCCGAACAGCCGGACGGGGGATGGGTGGAGTGGCCCGGACGTTGGTCGCGGGACTTCGCGGGCTGGTCCGTCAGCCTCGACGAGCGCCACGATGTGCGCGCTGCACTCGCCAGCGCCAAGGAGAACCGCCTGAACGTGCTCACGCACACGATGCGTGTGAGGCGTTCGGATGGTGCAACGTTTCGCCGTGACGACGTCACGCAGTTCCTCGACGGGCTGCAGATCGCGTTGAGCTTCGCGCTAGGTCGATGGGTAGCGCCAGTGCTCCCCGTTGGCCGCATGGACGGGCGCGCAGTTTGGGCGCTGTTTGCCGCGCCACACGTCGACACGCCCGCAAAAGCCCACAGTCGATGGTGGGTGGAGTACCGGCCCGAGGACCTCGACGAGTACCTTGAGCTCTTCCTCGCACGCTGGATGAACCCGACCCGGAGGCACTCCCTGCAGTTCCTGACGGCGTCCGTCATCGCCGCCGGCGAGTCGGGCTTCGTTGAGCAGCGAATCATGACGGCTGTCGCCGCGCTCGAGCACCTAAGTGATCTCGCGGAGACGAACCGCAGTTCGGACCGAAACCGGCAAGCGGACAAGCGTCTGCGACGCCTACTTACTTCAGCCCATGTGCCCTGCCAGATCTCCAGGCTCCATCAGCCGCTGCTAGCCGCCTACGCCGGGCAGGACGATGGCCCGAAGGTGCTGCTTCGCATCCGCCACGCCATCACCCACGGAGGCAGCCCTGCCTCTTTGTACGAGACGCGCGGGATGCTTGGTGAAGCTTCGAGACTCGCCAGCAGGTATCTCGAACTCGCACTCCTGCACCATCTGGGCTACATGGGTCACGTCACCGACCGCACCATCACCACGCGATGGAGCGGCGACAGTGAACTCGTCCCGTGGGCCAGGTCCGAGGCCCTGTGATGTCGGGCATGGCCAGAGCGTCGGACGCGACTCTCACCCCGCCCGTGCGCGGTGCATTCGCTGGTGCGCGGACCGCTCCTGCGCGTACCACCCGACGGGAATCGGCATTGCCCTCGCACAGGTGGCATGAGAGCGGCTCACGAGTCGTCAGGAATCCGGCATACGATCCGCCGCGGGGCGAAGCCCTACGTCGTCGGCCGAATGATCCGCTTGTCGGCGTCGCGATAGGCACCCCCGATAACGGCGTCGGCCATCGCGCGAGCATCCTTCTCGTTCGAGTAGCCCTGCCCGCCATCGGTCGCGATGATCTGGCCGTTGTCGGCAGTCAGACGCCACGCCCACCGTCCGTCGGCGCGCGTGTAGAGCAATCGAGTCGCCATGGAAATCTCCTCTATTCAGTGGAACCACCGTAGATCGGAGATTTACCCTGCGGCATCGCCTCGACGGGTGGTGTGCGATGGCGTTGCGGACCGAAAGTACTCTTCGATACTCGCGCGGGTAGGTCGAGCGCCACCCTGATTGACGAGAGCGATGTAGGCGAGGGTGCGGTGGGCGTCATCCGACACGATTTCCATGGGGCGAGGTAGGAGGCATTCCGGGTTGGGTAGCGCACGCCCACGTAGCGTCGACCGCACCGCCCGCCGCCGTCCACACTGGCTCCGGGCGACGAGAGCGTGCCGTCGCGGAGTATGTCCTTGAGAGTAGGCCGGTAGAGGGAACCGCTGGGCCCTGGACGCAACGGACCCGGGCGCGCTGTACGTCGAGTCGCGCGCTCGTGGGTGCTGGCCTCGACGGGCCTGTGTTGCGCCGCTCAGCGGATGCGGTTCCAGAGGGCCGCGCCTCGTAGGGCGTCGAGCACCGCGCGCTCAAGTGCGACTGACTGCGCCGCGTCGATGACTGAGGTCCAGCACACGTCAAGTTCGGCTCGCCGGACGGCCATCGCGCTCCAGTCTTGAACTGTCAGACGCGTGCCCGCCTCGATCTCGACGAGCCGTGCGCGAACCCACTCCGTGTCCTGAAGAGCGCGCTCGAGTGCGAGGTTGCCCAGGCCGCTGTGCGGGGCGCGGCCCGACACGTAGATCGTGAGACGACCACGAAGTCCCCTGCCGCTGCGTTCGCCGGCGCGGCCGGCGTAGACCAGGACCGAACCTTGGCGAAAGAGGTAAACCCCGGGCGTGGGTGGCGCCGTGCGAACGACGTCGGGAGTGAATGGCGACCAAGCCGACCATGCGGCTAGCTGTGCGACGTTGTTTGGAAGGGGGCCGCTCGACGTCTCTGTCACGACGTAGACGGTAGGGCCACCACGCGCGTGGCGATCAAAAGATCGGGGGTACTGCCTTCTAGCACCGCGGCGTCCGGTCGCTGCAGCCGGCCGACATGTCCGCCACGCAACCGTTCACAACGTCCAGCCGTCTCAAGTCACGGCACGCGCGTGAGCACTTCCCGAGCCCGCGCGAAGTCCAGATCCACGAGACTAACCTCGTCGTCGACCTGCAGGTCGATGTACAGCCGCTCCATCGGCGCCCGGAAGCGCGCCATGAGGTCGCCTTCGTCAGCCAGTGGGCCGAGTTGACGGACTGAACCGGTCCACGGGTTCCCAGGCGTGGGCAACGTGTCGGCGTCCGTCAGGTCGATCGCGCGATCGAACGGGCGGTTGGCGGTCGTGACCCAGCAGTCGAGGTCGTCAACGGCGGCTGGCGTGCCTCCCATCCAGGACGCGACGACGGGAAGCAAACCATCTTCGACTGTACGCACGGCACATCCAGCGGCTGCGATGAAGTCGTGCCGCTGCACAACCGGTAGCGTCGATGCGTCTTGCGGGGTCGATGGGACGTTCGCACTGAAGTCCACCGCGAACGCGACCTGGCGCCCGCTGACGCGGACGTCCAACGAGATTCGGTGAGGGTTCGGCTCGCTGGGAACGGCAAGGTGTGCCGCGTATCGGCTCGCGCTGCGTGAGTCGTCGGTCATCGTCGGACGCTCGGAGAGGTTTCGCACGAGGTGAGGCGCGTTGAGCCCCGCGAACGTGGCCAGTGGCGACTCTTCGATGATGTTGGCGAGAGTTGCCCGTTCGCGTCGTCCTAGCGTGATTGTTCGGGCGGGCGCTAGCCGTGCGTATGCAGCGGTCGCTACTCGGACGGTGAAGGACGGCGTGGGGTCTTGCGACCGGACGTCGCCGTCAGGTGCGAAAGTCGTTTGAACGCTGTACATCGGGGCATCCGTCGGTGAAGTGGAGCGTCGTGCGACGAGTTCGAGGATCTGGTCGTGCGTGGCGTTGACAGTTCGGCCCGGCTGACGGATGGGCACCTGCCCGTTGAGCGCGACCGGAAGGAGCGCAGGCTGCGCTTGAACGCGAATCACCAGCACGACCCGATCGGTTCCCGGGATCGGCACTGGCGCGATCTCCGGGCTGAACCTCGGCGTGAGGGACGACTGGCACTGGTTCAGCACCCGCATGGCCGTGTCGGCCGGGACGCCGGGCGCGTTGTCAAAGTCTGGTTCGTTCTCGTCGACTCCGAGGAGCACGATCCCGCCTGCTGTGTTCGCTAGCGCGGCGATCGCCCGCACGACGTTCGTCGAGTGGATTTCACGCTTGAACTCCAAAGCCGCGCTCTCCTGAAAGAGGCGATCCGCAAGCTGTCCACGCATGAACGAGCGCAGAAGGTCGGCGTCGATGTCGTCGATGTCGGCGGTGAAGATCGTCCATGGCTGCGCAGCCATCGCATACTCCTGGCGAGTTGTGTCCCGGGGACATGAGCATCATGTCGAATCAGGCCCCCTTCCGAGTGCCGAACTGGCACACCGGCGCCGCACTCGAGGGAAGAACGGCACCCGAACACTCGCATCGTCGACGCGAGGTAGGTCCAAGTCATGCCAGATGCGTCGCGTCGGGACCGCGCGGATCGCTCGGGTGCCGAGCGCGATGCTCGGCAACGAGCCACCACTCCCGGCCTGACGCCGGCTCGGTTCGACGCACTAGCCATGCAGTCAAGCCAGTCGCCGAGATGGTCGGCGGAGCAACCCCGAGAGCTTCCGGACCTGTGCTGCGGCGGGATAACGCTGGTCGAGGCCCCAGCCGCGGTGGGCCGAGTGAGACGCGATGCCGACGCCGGCCCCATCCCCGCGGACGGCTGCCGTGAGGGTGCGTGCGCACGTCGTGCCCTCGCGTGGCAGCGTGCTGACCTGTAATAACGCTCCGCACAACTGGGAAGGCGAGCGTCACCCCGACGCGCGTTGGGAAGGCCCGAGCGTTCACGTGGCGCTCCTGTGGGTGGGGGGTAGGGACTCTTGTGCCGGGCGGCCACCCGTGCAGTTCGCCCGCGCGCCTTCCATCCGGCGCCGTAGGGATTCGTCCGAACTTCTTGACGTGGGTGCGCACAATCGAGCCCGTTAAGGGTGCTCGTAGCGGTTCGCCGAGGAGCGGCTCGCCCGCATAAGCTGCCCAGTCGACCGATCGCACCCACGCAGCAATCCTGTGCGGTGGCGCGCCAGCGCACGACCGACCGTCGAGGCCGACAGGCCGAGTCGGCGCCCGATCCAGACCGGAACCCGACGGCTGAGCATCCGCTCGATTCGCACCCGTTGCTCGACGCACGGCGAGGTGCGGCCGGGTGGTCGCGCGCCATGCCGTGGTGCGTGAGGCGCCCATCTCCGCGGTCACGTGCGCGACCGGGCGACCGGCCGCGAACCGCGAGACGAGCACGAACGTGTCTGCCGGGGTCAACCGGGCATTGGCATGAGACACGAGAGACCTCCGTTGGCCACACGGGGTTCCGTCAGCAGTTTCGGCTCGACCCGGAGGTCTCTCGTCACATCAAAGAATGCTCGTGGTCAGTGCAACGAGGCGGGCCGCGTGCTACGGCGACCGTGAACCAGCGCGGAATGAAGTCGACGACTCGTCTGAGGTTGTATAGTCGCGTCTATGGGAAAATATAGAGTTACCTGGGGTGGTGGTACGTGGACGACGCCCGCAATCCCTACACGCCCGGAGCGGGGCTAAAACCCGTCGAACTCGTTGGGCGCGACCCACAACTGCGCGCGGTAGCTGTGCTCCGCGAACGAACCGCGAACCAGCTCGTCGGGCGTTCGGTCATGCTTCATGGCCTTCGAGGCGTGGGCAAGACCGTGCTGCTGCGCGAGATGCAGAACCGGCTGGAAGCAGCCGACTGGCTGACGGTGGCAATCGAAGCCCAATCGGAGAGACGCGCAGGGCAGCAGGTGCGGCGTCAGCTGGAGCGCGGCCTCGTTGCGGGCGCGCGTCGCATGCAGACCCGGGCCGAGCGGTTCAGCGACAAGCTGCACACGGCCCTCGCTACGATCTCGTCGTTCACCGTCGACGTGGGCGTGAAGCTGAAGGTCGACCTGGAGCCGACCAAAGGCAGGGCTGACTCTGGCGATCTCGAGCTCGATCTCCCCGAGCTCGTCGCCGACATCACGCCTGCACTACAGGCGGCTGGGATCGGATTCGCCGTCTTCGCGGACGAGATTCAAGATCTTGACCGCGAGACCCTCGCTGCGTTGCTCTCGACGCAGCACCAGGCAGTGCAGCAGGGATGGCCGTTCTACCTGTTCGGTGCGGGCCTCCCGAGCGTCCCAGCCACACTGGCTGATGTCCGGCCTTACGCCGAGCGCCAGTTCGAGTACCACTCCATCGGTCAACTATCGAAGGCCGAGGCCGCAGAGGCTTACGCGGGTCCGGCTGCTCGCAGCGGGGCACGCTTCGACACCGATGCGCTCAGTTCGTTGGTGGATGCCTCCGCGGGCTACCCATACTTCGTTCAGGAGTTCGGCGCACACACGTGGCGTGCGGCCGCAGGACCCGAGGTCATCACGGTCCAGGACGCGATTCTTGGACGCCTATCCGGTGGCGAGGCACTTGACTCGGGTTTCTTCCTCGCTCGCTGGGAACGGGCCACAAAGTCTGAGCAACGGCTCATGCAGGCAATGGCGCTCGACAGCGGGCCTTCCGCGGTGCAGGACCTTGTGAGCCGACTCGGCAAGCGGAAGTTGCAGGACTTGTCGGTGACGCGCAGTGCCCTGATCGCCAAGGGCTTGCTGTACGCGCCGGCACGAGGCGAACTGGCGTTCACCGTCCCTCATATGGCTACCTACATCATGCGTCGCGACGACTGGTCCGTTCACGGCTGACCACCCGTCGTATCCACGCCAGCTGGGTCATGGACCGCTGCTGCAGCAGTAGCGTTGTCGGCGCTGGGAACGACGCAACAGCTAGCGGTGCCGTCGATGACCGCTGGTGCCTCAGAGCGAGCCCGCAGATTGCGGCAGGGCGTGTCGGCCGTGTCTCACCTGGTCGCTCCATCTAGGTGACTGGGACGAGGATCTGGGTCGCAGGCGCGCACGGGTGCTGCACGCTGGGTGTCGTGACTGCGCACCTACTCTCTCCGGCTGGGCTATCGCTCAAGCAAGCGTTGGCGTTCCAAGAGCAACAAGCCGGTCATGACATCGCGTGCGCGCGAATGCTCAGGACGCCCTACCAAGAGGAGACGGTCACCGAGAGACTTCTTCTCGGTCTCGCTCAGGACCGCCGTGCTAGCGGGATCACCGCGACCGCCTACAGCAAGCCCGTTGAGGGCCGAATCGGTGCGGACTGGCTGTGGACGTTCCGTGGACGAACTGGTGGGATGACCGGCCTCCTGGTGCAGGCGAAGCTTCTGACCGTGCGTCCTCACCATGCGTACGCGATCGGGCAGGCAGCGTCGCGGGGCGCTCGCACCAGAGCCGGCAACGAGGATCTAACTCAGTTGCAGGTGCTTCTCGACCACGCGGCGCAACTTGGACTGCCTGCGGCCTACGCCCTGTACAACGACTCGGCATCCGCCTCGCATTACGCCCAGCAGTGCCCATGGCAGCGCGTGTTAGGACCACTGGGAGGTATCGCGCTGTGTGGTGCGAATCTCGCAGCCGCACTAGTCGAGGCCTCGGCGCCCTGCGTGCCCGCTCACGCCTTCGAGACCTTGGCGCGACCGCTGTCGTGCGCGCTCGCGTGCCAGGACCACGTCAGCGGCCGTCAACTGGCTGAACCCCTCGACGAGACGGTGCATAGCGCGTTGCGAGCACAGTTCTATGCGTACGGCGGGCCGGGCGTCGAGTCGAGCCAACAGGAGTTCAGTCAAGGCCTACTGCGAAGACTCTTTGAGGCCAGCCGGACGTTCGACGAACCCGAAGCGGGCGAGGAGTTCCTGAACGCGGTGCTCGACGACACCGGACTCGCTGGCGTGGTGTGGGTGTCGGAGGGTGACCCGAGCAATAGCTAGAGACGCGCTCTCGACCCCCACCGCCGCACACGCACAGCACTCGGCGGCGCCGTGCTCATCGACCGGGGCAACGACCTCACGCCGCCGCGGTCTGGTCGGCAACGAGTCCCAGGTGCGCTACCGCCGCGTCCGGCGTGCCGTCATAGTGGACATGTATCGATGTAGCTCAACGCCGTATTCTGCGTTCGCCAGTCCAGGTTCGTTACCGCACGATTAGTCCGAGCTGACTCGACACAGCCCTCGCGCCATCCCCTTCACGCGCTCCTTGCGCGCCACATGTAGTGCCGGGAGTCGCCCTCCCGTATCGGCACGCGGTCAGCCCTTGTTCCGGCAGTGCTCGCAACGGCGGTAGCCGTTGGTCCCGCTGCGCTTGTTCTGCCAGGGGATCTGCTGCCCCGACGGGCAGTCGTCGTGGTCGTGGTAGACGTCGGGGTCGGTCGGGTTGGTCGAGTGGTACGGGTTGACCTTCACGGCTTCGGCCTCCTTGCCGAGCGCACCCGCCCTGTGCGGGGCGTTGTCCCGACCGTAAGGAACCAGGACGTGGGCGCGGAAGGCCTCAAACCGGGTGAAACTGGGGTGCGGCGAGGACGCTCCTCCGCGCTGTGAAGGAGGCCCGTGGCATCGTCGACCAATGGCTGACCAACGTTCGGTGGAGCATCTGCCTGCCCAGGAACAGGCGCGCGACGAGTGGCGTTGGTCGTAACCGTGTCGTGGGCTGAGTGGTCGTGGCGTTGGTGCCCGCTTGCGGGGGCGCAGTCCGTGGGCTCGGCGAGCGCTTGGTAGGTCAGTGCACGCGGCCGGCCGAGATGTCGGCCATTAGGTCATCGACGAGCACCTCCTCGTAGGCGGCCTGTCTGCGGTTGCGCATCTCTACGGCGAGGGCTGGATCCCACGGGGTCTCACCGACGACGCGGTTGAGTGCGGCAAGCGGGTCGGCTCCCGCCAGCGTCAGCGAGCGCATGTAGTCGTCCGCACCCATGCGCCAGGGGACGGCGCCAGCTATTGCCGCAAGCATGTCGCGCACGTGCCGCAGGCCTGCCTGGTCGAAGTCCGCTCGGACGGCGACGCGCCATCCCGCGACCGGCAAGAGGGCGAGCGCTCCGAGCTCGCGGGACGACGGGGTTCCGTTGATGCAGATGACCGGCGAGTCGCCCTCGACATAGCGGTCCGCGGCGGCGGTCAGGATTGACGGGTTCTCAGTCACGAAGACCAGCTGTCCAGCTGCGCGCGGTCCGCCCCAAGAAGGCGCTCGGACGAGCTCTCGGGGCGGGATGGTGACGAGGGAACCTGCGGGAATCGACCAGCCGGCGGGGAGGACGCCCAGACAGCTGACGCCGCCGATGACGTCGTCGCTGTGCACGCCGACGTACTCCCAGGCGTCGCGGTACGCCAAACCTGCCGGGACCCAGCCGCCTCCGACGAGAACCGCTTGCGCGAGGCTGGCGGTACGCATCCCTTCGTCCAGGGCGTGCGGTGAGCCGAGGGCCGCCGAGATGAAGCGCCGGTCGCGGCGGACGTTCCCCGATGGGAGCTCGGCGAGGATCGCGAACACGGAACCCATGAGCGCGCGCCAGTCGGGAAGCCTCTCGAGGCTGCCCGCCCACTTGTTGCGGCGCAGGTGCTCCCATACGCCTTCGGCGTCGAGGTGACAGGCGACGTGCGGTGGTAGTGATGCGACACCGTCGACCACGGCCTGGCGCATCTGGCTTCGCGTGACGTCACGTTGGGCGCGCGCTCGTACGCGAGCGCCCAACGTTCGACGGGTCGCGTGCGCTGCGACCATGCCCGGCGTAATCCCCGGCGCCGTCGTGCTCAGCTTGCGAGTCAGGTGCGCGAGGTCGACGCGTCGCCGTGCGTGCGCCTTCAGCGGCGTGTTCCCTGTGAGTGACTGGCCGGCGCTTCGTTCCTCCGCCGACGCGGGCGCCGTGACGGTGATGAACCCTTCGACCATGTGGATGTCGCCGCGCCTGTCGCCCGCGTCTGCTACGGCGGCCCACAGCCAGAGCAGGTCGTCATCGACGAAGCGTGTGACGTCCAGCGCGGCGCAGTCCTGCTGGCAGACACGACAGGTCACGAGAGCATCCAGGAGTCTGGGTCCCCGTTGAGCAGTTCGGTGCCACGCAGGACGCTGCGCGTCTCGATGACGGTCCCGTCGCTGGCACGCTCCAAGTCCCACGCGTCGACTCCGTCGGTGGCACCGGGCGCGCCGTCCCACCCGAAGCTCGTGCACACCAGGTCGAGGTCGAGTTCGGCGATGTAGCGCGCCAGCCCACCTCGGCCGTGCGGGTCGACCTCGGCGGGGACCTCGTCGAGCACGAGAACGCGCGCCGCCGCTGGGCCGAGCTTGTCGTACGCCGCGGCAGCCGCGGCGACCATCGGGGCCAGCGTGATGAGTCGCGCCTCACCGGTCGACACACCGATGCGGTTGCTCCACCGGGTCGGCTCCTGGTTGTTGCGCGTGATCACGTAGTGCACGGAGACCCAGCTGCGGACGTCGACCGCGTTCAGGACCTGCTCCTCGAGGGTGGCGCCGTCGTTCGAGCGGATCAGCTGGTCGAGAGCGTCCCGCAGGGTCTCGGACTCTTGGTCGGTGCGCTCGTGAACGGACTTGCGGCACGCAAGCTGGTACACCGTCCAGACCGCGTCGCCGAGCACGTCGTGGTCCTTGATGTCGACCCGGATCTGGACGCCGACGCCGGATGACGCCGTGGTGCGCGCCATCATCTTGTTCACGTCGTTGACCCAGTCGCGCATTGTGGTCCACGCGACGGAGATCGCCTTGGGCAGCGTGCCGAGGACGAACGTCTCGAGCGCCTCACGCTCCTGTTCGTTGACGGCCCGCTGGGCGCGCTCGCGCCGCTGCATGGCGAGCGTCGCCGCCTGGTGTGGGGTGTACGGGTGGCTGTCGAACGTGACCACATACGTCTCGACTCCGTGGTCCTCGCTGTTGTCGATCTGCCATGTGCCCTGGAGCGCAGCCCGTGCGACGTCGCGAGCGTTGCGCAGCACGACCCCGCTGGTCTGGGGGCGGTCCTGGGTCGCTGTCTCCAGGGCCGCCAGCAACGTGTCGTCGTCCACGTCTGTCCCGGCCCTCGTCGTGGGTAGGACCGCCCGGGCGACGCCGGCGACGGCGAGGGCGGCGCGCACGTCTGCCATGGTCTTCTGGACGGCCGGTTCCGCCTCGGTGACCTTCGCCTCGGCGGCCGCGAGCAGCGCGGTCGCACTTCCGGCCTGAACATCTCTTTCCGCCTTGGTCGTGCGTGCCCCGGTCAGCTTGGTCGCCAGTGACCGCAGCTCCTGCTCGAGCCGCTGCACCTCCTGACGTGCGGCGTCGGCCGCGATGCCGATCTGGCTGCGTGCCTGCTCGTGCCTGATGGCGCAGGTGTGCGCTTCACCGTGGGTGGTGCGGGCCTCGTCGATCAGCTCGACGGCCTCACGTCGGCGCTCCTGTGCGTCGGCGGCTTCGGTGAGCAGATCGGTGAACGTGTCCAGTAGTCGAGGGATCGGCTGGCCGGCGGCCCGCAGTGCCCGGGCGGTTGACTCTCCGCTGACCCGCAGCGCGACCAACGCAGGTTTCGACGCGGGCAGGCCGGCGGCCTCGGTGCGGCCGACCCATAGGCGAAGCGCACCGGTGGCGGCTTCTCGCAACTGCTCAGCTTCAAGACTGCGGCTGTGCGCCCGGGCCGAGAGGGCCGAGTGCGCACTCGCCGAGGCGGCCCTGCGAGCTTCAGCGGCGACGAGGGCCGTGAGCGTGGGAGCCTGCTCGATCCGGCGCTCCACCTGGCGGGCCTTGCCGGTGAGGTCACGCGCGTTGGAGGCATGCGTGGCGGCCTGCGCACGCAGGTGGAGAGCTTCTGCTCGAAGCTCCGCGGCGCGTGCGAGCGCTGCGGTGCGGCGTGCGTGCGCACCCACGAACTGCGCGGTCGGGACGGGGCTCGGCGCGGCCGCCACCATGGGCCCGCTGCGGAAGTGGCCGTCGCGGGTAATGACCAGGCCAGCCGTGTCGAGGTCGTCGAACCCGATCCTCTCCAGGACAGCTGCAGCGGTGGCCGCCTGTGGATGGTTCGGGTCGACGCCGAGCACCGCGGCGAGGTTCGGGTGGACCGGTGGCTGGTCGGTGCGGACCGTCCACGACCCGGCCTGCGCACCGTCCGGGATGAGGTGCGCGCCTAGGACGCCGGCCGACCCGAGAGCCCATTCGACCGCGTCGCGCTCGTCGCTGCTCATGATGATGTCGGGCGCCCACGTCAGTGCCGCCCCGAGGAGTTCGTCCTGGGGTCGCGCATCGGCCCACGCCGGGCGCGGCAGGTCGGTGAGCTTGCCGTCCTCGAACTCCTGCGCCTGACGGTCGCGTTCGTCGGCGTCGTCCAGGGCACGCTGCCGGGCGTCGTCCTCGCCGCTCGCTCGCGCGCGCAGCCCGGCGGCGAGGGTCGCCGCCCGCGTCTGGGAGTACGTCAGCCAGGCGGCGACCTGCTGGTGAGCGGCGCTGGGCTCCATCGAGGTCAGCTCGTCGACGTCCTGCGTGCCCCAGCCGGCCTGTTCCGCGTGGGGGGCGATCAGGTCGACGTTGTCCTGCGCCCATTCGCGCAGGTTGGCCGCCAGGGCCGTCTGGGCCGCCTGTGTGTCCTTGACGGCCTGCGACAGGTGACGTGCGGCATCGTCGGCCTGAGCGGCCAGTTGTGCGGCGTCGCGCTCGGCTGCGCCTGCCGTGGCATCGGCGGTCTCGACATCCTCGAAGTCGGTCAGCGCGAGGCTGGCACGTTCGGCGTCGACCTCGGCCTGGTTCGCGCGCCTGGCCCAGTCGTCAGCTGCCTCCCTCAGCGTCTTCGGGTCGGCGTCGAGAATGACGTCCGAGATGTGGTCGAGCGTGGCGTCGCCGACGTCACCGATGGGCGCCGTTGTCAGACCGACCGTCACGTTGGCGCCGGCAGCGTGCGGGTCGGCGTTCTGTGCTGACGCCACGGCGTGCGTGAGCTCTGCGGCGGCGCTGTTGGACTGCCGGATCAGCCGGGCGGCTTGCTTGTTGACCGTCGAGATGGCGCTACGCGCGGCGGTCAGTGCGGCGCCGGCGAGGCGCCGCGCTGAGTCCGCCTGGATCGCCAGACCGGCGATCCGCTCGCTGTCCTTGTACGCCTCGGACGCGATGAGGACGCTGTGGCGCGCCTCGTCCTCTGCGATGTGCTCCTCAAGGTTCGTGATCTCGCGCTGAGCTGCCTCGACGGCGTCCCGGGCGCTCTTGTCCTTGGTCTTGGCTTCGGCCAGGGAGCGCGTGGCCCGCTTCAGGTCGCTCACAGCGGTTCGCGCCAGGCGGGCACGTTCCGCAGCGACGGTCGACATCCGGTTCGCCCACGTGTCGGAGAACCGCACCAGGTCGTCAGCGTTGCGCTGCTCCAGCTCGTACGCCTCCCGGGTCGCCTTCGATGCGTCCAAGGCGCTGGCGGTGTCCGCAATGACCTGGGAGGCCACGGTGGGCAGGGCAGCCCGCAACGCGTCCGCAGCCTCACGGTGGTTCGTGTTCGCCAGCAGCGCCGGGTTGCGCACGATGCGCAGCCGGGCAGTCATCGCCTTGACCTGCTCGACGGACGCGCCGTCAAGCACGGTGTTGCCGAGGTGCGCGACGTAGCTGTCGTGCTCGTTGCGGTCCCAGACTGTGCCGCCGAGCCGCTGCACGGCCTCGCGAAACGTGTCCAGCCCGAGCGCCTCACCGGCGCTGGTCGTGAGCTCCAGGTCGTGCCCGCGGCCGGGCACGCCGGGCACCACGAACGGGTACACGACGACGGCCGGCGAGCTCTTCTCGGAGTACTGCATGCGGACACCGAAACTCAGCGTCTGTTCTGCGCCGGGCGAGGTGAACGTCAGCCACGCGTATCCGTACTGCTTCTTGCCCTTGCGGTCGGCGCGCGTTCCGCCCATCAGGAGGCTGAGGGTCGTGGTGCGGTTGCGGCCGGCGCGCAGCTGGTTGGCGTCCAGGTCGTACAGGTAGGTCATCAGCGCCTCGAGCAACGTCGTCTTGCCGGTGCCGTTGGGGCCGCGCAGCAGGATGCGGCCGGACGGTGCGCTGAGGGTCATCGGGCCGAAGTCCCACACGTTGTCGACGCCAGCGCCGGTCAGATGCCAGCGCCGGTCGAACCGCTCCGGGTCTCCGGACGGCAGCGTGACGTACTTCTCGAAGAGATCCGGGTCGATCTCGAGGCTCACAGCAGCGTCTCCTGAGGCTGGTCAGATGCTGTCCGGTCGATGGGTGCCCGTTCGGTGCGGGCGCGCGGCGGCGCCGGTCGTGACTTCCAGCGGCCGGTCGCGGGGGAGAACTTCCACGTGCCGTCGACGTGCAGCAGGTTGAGCGGGACCAGCAGCGCCTTGATCTTGCTGGCGAGCAGGTGGGGGTTGGCGGCGTCCTCGGCCGCCCACGCGGGGTTGGTGGCGGCGAGCTCGGCGAGAATCTCGGTGACCTGCGCGTAGGTGACCTGCCGCCACCCGGTCCACCCCTCGACGGCGTCACCTCCAGCTGCGACGAGGTCGCACAGGTCGAGCGCAGCCTGCGCGACCGTCCCGACACCCGGAAGGACCTGAGGTCCAAGCTCGCGGGGGTACCGGAAGGACTCGGCAGGCACGACCCACGCGAGGCCCTCTTCGCGCCGTTCCCGGTACAGGGCGAACGCGGCGGCGAGCGCTCGCGAGTCACGGTCACCGGCGCGCCGGCGGAGCCAGTCCGCCTCGTCAGGGTCGAGCTCGATGGTGTGGATGACGGCCTCGTCGAGAACGCGACGTCGCATCCGGCGCATGTCGTCGTTCTCACGTCGCAGGTCGCTGAGGAAGGTGTGCGGGTCGTCGAGCGGGTCCGTGAGGCTGAAGTTGGCGATGAGGTGCAGCAGGCGCTGGTGGTGGATGGCCACGAGAACCTCAGGGTCGTCGCTGGCCGCGTAGTCGTCGCTGTTGCCGTCCTTCTCCTCCAGGACGCCGCGGTCGTACAGCTCACGCAGACCGGCCAGCAGCGCGCGCCGTTCGGTGATGTCGCCGGTTACGGGGACACCTGCGGTGGCGGCTGCTTCGTGGGCGGCGACGGCGATGGCACCGAGCCGCTCCAGGGGGCGTAGCCGTTCGGCGCCGGCCGCGATGAGGAACATCCACGTGTGGGCGGCGGCCCTCAGTCCCGAGGACGACAGATGCGCGGGCGGGGCGGTCTTGCGCAGGCGCACGAAGTCGCGCGCGATGGTGATCTGCCAGCCGAGCCTGCTGAACGTGTCCTTGATGACCTTCTCGTGGCGGCGGATCGTGGCGATCTGCTCGTCATCGCGTCCGGCGACGAGCCACGGGTTCAGCATCAGCCGGCGCAGGACGGCGGCGATCTCCATCGAGGCATTCGGGTTGTACACGTCGAGGCGCTCGGTCATGACGTCCTCTCAGCTGACGCCAGCTCGTTGCCTCGGGTGGTTCGCGGAGCGCGACCCGGCAGGTGGAAGGTCACGGTGTGGTTCGGCAAGATGGCCCGCCATCCCGGCCCGCAGATGACCGCGTCGGTGCCGGCAGCAGCAATCGTGCAGGCCAGCCCATCGCTGGTACCGGTGCGCGAGCGCGTGCTGGTCGACACACGCCCGCGGATCGCTGCAAGCACGGCGGCGTGGGCGAGATGGGCGGCTGTGTGGGTGAGCTCCTGCCCGGGACGGGCACTGAGGATCTCGCGAAGCGCACGCAGGTGCTCCAAGCGTCGCAGCTCCTGCCGGGCGGCGATCTCGGCGCGGGCGTCTGCGGCATCGCGTGGTGCGGCGGCACGGCCTCGGCTCCCCGTGCGGGCAGTGCGCCGCAAGTTCTCCGGGACGGCGATCTGCGGCCCGGTGCGCCAGGACGGGACACGGTCGATGGTGTCGTCCTCGTCAGGGGCGCCGTAGAGCTTGCGCCACGGGTGGTCGCCGAGCGTGGCCGCTGCCAGCTGCTCGGCAAGCGCCGGGTGCGCGTGGCATGCGCGCGCGAGGGCGAGCGCTCGTGCACGGGTGGTCCCCTGCTCGCTGGAGCTCGTCAGCCGTCGGACGTTGGCATGCAGCGTGGGAATGGCTCGCACGAGACGCTTCACGAACCGTGCGACGCGGCCGTCGGTCTGGTCGCACCACGCGTCCAGGTCGTGCCACTCGCTGGCGGCACCGCCACGCGCGGCCCGGATGGCGCCGGCGCGGATCTTGTCGGCGTCGGGTGAGGCGGTGACGGACGCGTCGGCGAGCTGGTCGAAGCGGGGTCGGAGCTCGTCGAGAGCGGCGCGCGCCCGGGCGACGCCTCGTTCCAGGTGCATGGCGGCGCGGGTCGCGTACTCGACGAGCAGCCCCTTGAGCTCGTCGGTGGTCTGGGTGTCAAGGTCGTACCGTTCGGCCATCGCAACGATCGCGTCTTCAGCCGCGACGACGCCGGAGTCGAGGTTCTCCAGCGCGTCGAACGCAGCACGCACGTGACTGGCGACGGCGGGGATGTCCCGGAGTTGCCCGTCGCGGCTCATCGTGGCGAGCACCTCGAGAGCGGTAACCAGCGTGTTCAGGTTGGTGATCGGGATCTCGCGCAGCACCTGCTGGGTTCGCATGTCGGCGTACAAGCGATGGACACGCCGCCCAGGCCCCGTGATGGCGTAGCGGAAGTTGCGAGCGAGAAGTTGGGCGGCGGCGCGGGCATCGGACGGGTCCGGCCGGCCGGTCACCGCCCGCCACCGCTGGAGGCTTTCCAGGCGTCGCACAACGGCGTCGTCGTCGAGGGTGATCTCCTGCGTGCGCAGCCGGGCGACGATCTGGGTTGGCCGCAGGTCGTCAACGGCCGCCTCAAGGACATCGAGAATGGCGGCGTACTCATCGGCGTGCTCGCTGAGCCAATACGCGACGACCGAGCGGCCGTCGTCCACGGCGATGATGACGCTCTCGCTCGAAGCGGCCGCCTCGCTGGTCACGGGTCCTCACGGGATTGTCGATCAGTTGTCTGGAAGGTACTCGCAGCCCCCGACAACTACATCGGCATGCAGGGCCAGCACCGTTACTGGCTCGCCAGGTCAGGATGAGGAATGCGCTGACCGTCCTCATGATCTCGGCCCCTCGCAGCGACCGAACGACCGCCGTGAGGTGAGCGCCGGATGGAGTCAGCAACGCGTTGGCCGCGTTGAGCGACGACCGCGACGTTCACAGGTCGACTGCCGTTCGGTCTGCTGCTGTCGTAGATGGTGGCGATAGAGGAGTCCCGAGAGGACGCACCCCGTTCGACACCGACCGGCCGGTCTTCCGTGCGGGGTTCGTGCTCTAGGTGTGGCTCCCACAGCCACGCGTGCCGGTGTCTTGCGCTCGGCCGAATGGCGGCGGGGGGGCGGTGAGATGGGCTCCCGCTCGTGTGGTGACTCCGACCGGCGCCATAGCAGCACAGCATCGCGGATCGAATGGCCATTGTGACGCCTGGAGACAGCACGTCGTGCCGGAGGGTCCTCTTGCAACGCGAGTTATTTTGGCGGGCGCGGAGGAATGGCAACTACCACCTCGTTGCGGCCCACTGTCAGAGTCTGGCGATAGAATGGCGTCGACACTGATCGATGGAGGGCGGTGACGAAGTGCTGCGTGCAAGACTCTTTCTCATTTCTTACGTACCGCTGCTGTGGATCATCGCGCTGCAGCATTGGCCGACCGGCGTCAACGACTGGACGGGTTACCTGCCAACCAGCGGCGTACTCGCACTGAGCGTGATTGGACTGGGTGATGCGTTCAACCTGACGCTCGCCCCCGCGCGCCTCGGAGTCCTCCCAGTCCGAATCGAAAACGTCACGGATGAGGGAGCGAACGCTGCCGCGTACCTCGTGACCTACCTGCTGCCGTTCGTCTCCGTCAGCCTCGACGAGTGGAATGCGTGGGCCGCGCACGCCGTCTTCTTTATCGTGCTGTTCATCATCTTCGTCCGGTCAAACTTCGGGCTGATCAACCCAACGATGTACCTGCTCGGCTGGAAGGTTATCCAGGCTGACATTCTCGCTGGCGAATGGGGCGGACATACTCGCCGTGTCACGCTCCTCGCGAAGGAGATCCCGCCGCCTGGTAACGTGCGAGTTCGGAAGATGGCAGGTGGGTTTCGGCTCGAGGAGTGAGCGGGCGAATGAACGGTGATGCAGCGCCGGACTGGACGGGCGTCGAACTTGCGGGCGACCCGACGATGTTCATCGGATGGCGCAGGTCGAACAAGCGCCTTGAAGCTCGTCGCGTGAGCCTCCACGAGGACACGTTCGAAGCGCTGCACGAGATCGGCGCGGCTGCGATCAGTCAACTACGGACGATGAGAGGACTTCCGTACTCGCCCTACGTGCACCCCGAGCTTGGTGAGGAGTACATCTATCTGCCGCTCGCCGCCGACGTGCCCGACTCCGACGGGCGTGGAAGCGATCTTGCGGGGCTGTGCCGAAACCTTGACGCCGTGCAGGAGATCACCGCCGAGGAGCTGCGCACGCATGACTTCCAGTTCTACGGCATTGCATACGCCAGTGGGGAGAACCTGGTCGCGTTCGTGCGCAAGAGCAACCCGCGCCGCACGTTGCAGGGGGCGCACAAGTTCTTCAAGTTCAGCGGCTCGCTGAAGCGAGTCGCGCGGCCCGACATCGTGCTGGAAGACACGGTTGATCTCGTCGTCACCCAGCGTGCGTTGGCGGTGTTGCGTTCGTTCTCGTTCGAGATGCTCGCTCCCGACGTTAACTTCTCGGAAGAGAACGTCCAACGGTATGTCGACGATCTTGTCGGTGCGCTGCAGGGCAAAGTCGTACTCTCCGCGGGGTCCATCGAGGCGCTCAGGGAGGTCAGCGGACGCAAGACATCACTGGTAAAGCGGCTTAAGAACCTCCATTCCCGTGCATCGCAACTGCAAATCACGCCCGCATCCGTCCAAGAGATCCTACGAAGGCACGACCTCGCGGAAGTCGTGCAGTTCGACGCAGACGGCAACGTGGTCCTCAATGTGGAGTCGGTAGAGGTGTTCGTGGACCTACTCGAAGGACGCTACTTCGAACAGGACTTCACCGGAGACGCGGTTCGCGCTGACCGCTTCCGTCGCCGGACGGTCCGCTCTTCGCCTCGCGAGGAGGCGTAAGGAGCCGGCGAAACGAACGCTGAACCGGCAAGATGCCTAGGTCCGCGTGTACCGGGCCACGCCAATCGGCGTTGGCGGCCTGTGTGGTCGTCACCGAATGTGCTCCAAAGTGACAGTGTCCTTGGCGCCCAATAGCGGCGAGACGGTACGGTCCGTTGAGTCGTCACCGCTTCTGGATCGGCCAGCGAGTCACTGCACCGCACGGCAGGGGCCGTGAAAACGACATGCCGCGTCGTCGCGTGAGGTGAGGGCGACTGACTCACGACCAGCAAGACCACTCCGTCCCGGTTAGCGCTCGGCATGCCGTTCTCGTGGTTCTCAGGAAGAGGTCGGCGTCGCGCTGGTCGCGGCGCACGATCCGAAGGTTGCGAGCAGCACACGGGGTGAAAGGGGCCGTCCGGGCGCGGCATGGCCGCCTTGCTGACCTCCTCGCACGGTTGGGACGTAATCGCCTGAAGTGAGCGGCCCGCCGTGGCGACTTGGTGCAGTCGCAGCCATTTCTACGGTCGCGTCGTCCGAGGACCGGTATTCGCGTCGGTCGTGCCCGCGGCGGATCCAGACCTACTCGGCCGACCTGCCCACCGGCAGCCTGTGATCGGTGAATCAGGCGGTGAACCATCACCGCTTGTCGTATGCGGCCAGCACCTCAGGGGGGATATGTCCACGGGTCTTCAACTCAAAGCCGTTCTTCGACGCCCACGCCTGGACGGCGGCTGTGTCAGCCTGACTGCGGCGCGAAGGCGACGACAAACGCCGACCAGTGCGACGCGCTGCGGTGATGTAGGGCTCGAGCGCACGCAAGAACTCGTCGCGGTTCGCGTCGCTGAGGTCGATCTCGTACGACGTCGACTGCCAGGCGAACCGATAGGTCTGCGCACCTTCGCTGCCATCTAGGTCGTCGGCGACAATCACGATCTGCTTCTGCGCCATTGAACAAGCATGCAGGAAACAGCGGCGTTCGTCTGCGTCGCAGGTCCCACTTCCTCGCATGAGGCCGACCGGTCGATTCAGCGCGCAAATGCACCGCGGGCGTTGTCCGTGCGACGCCCGTCGCCTGTCGACCCGCCGCGTGCTCCGCCCTCCAACGGCCGCGCGCCCGTGGTCCGCAGAGCGGCGGGAGGTCTGGGACTCCTGTGTGACCGACGAGCCCGAAAGTCAGCCACCTGAGGCTCGCGCAGCCGGCGCACCGAGGGTGCGGCCGACGCCGCCAGACGAGCCGAGAGACCGCGGCGCGGTGCACCGTCGACGGTGGCCGACGTGCGCGCCGCCATCGAACGCGCTAAGGAAACTCGCGAACGTGCGGACGGCGCACTCGACGCCGTGCGCGCATTACCGATGCGACGACTGGCCCAGCGGAACTCCTTGAGGTCGGATGGTGCCACTAATGCGGGACCGTGCAGCTGAAGGACGAGATGCCGTCCGAGTGGCTGGCATAGAGACAACTGGTCGAGCCGGTTTGGGGTGCCGACGGGTACGCCGAGCCGTGGGGCTGGGCGTCTGGCGCAACGGCCCGCATAAGCCAGCGTGCAGTGCGGTAGCTGCGGCCCGCGAACGGGTCGTCGACTGGACGCCCGACTTCCGGGGATGCTGCGACGACTGACGCGCACGACCCCGTGACCGAGCCCAGCAGGGTGAAGGCCCGGTCACGGGGTCGCTCTCAGCCTGACAGCTCCTCGAGCGCCTTCGTGCTACGTGACCGCAGCGACCGCGGTGGTTCAGCCGGCGCCGGCCACGCAACGATCAGGTACTGCTCGACAGGCTCCCCGACGGCAAGATCTGAGGAGCGGTCGCGGCCGTTCGCGTGGACCCTCACCCGGTAGCTGCCCGGTCCGGCGGCGTTGAGTCGCCCGAGGGCGGCCCCCTCGGTCCCGCCCCAGCCGGACACCTCCAAGCTGTTCGCGACCTCGAGGGAGACCTCTGCGACGTCCTCCCATGTGTCGTCGACTGCGATCGGCGGTGAGGTAAGCGCGGCGACCGTCACCTTGACGGGCCCGGTGGCGATGCCGGTGAGCACGGCGGCGCGAGTTGTCCGCGGCTCGAACAACAGTGCCAGAGGGCCAGGACTCGGTTGCAGCGGGACCTCGTCAGACCAAGCGTCGTCGGCGACCACGGTGAACTGGTGGAAGTCGACGTAGATGTTCACGTCACCCATCGGACGACCTTCTCACCGTCGTCAAGCGCCGAACCGGACGTAGAACGCGTCCATGTGCAGGACTCGCTGGGACCTGTAGAAGGAGCCGAGCAGTCCCCCGGCGCGGGAGTTGTCCGTGTCCTTGATCATGCAGATGCTGTACCCCATGGGTCCTAGCGATGTGGTCTGGCCGGCCAGCGAGACCTGGCACCAGGAGTGCGTCCGGGGGTAGATCGTGTACCCACCGCCGGTGTACGCGCCCTCGTAGGTCGAACGGAACGGGTACTCGTCGCACTCGTGGGCGTAGGGCGTCTTCGGCCTCGGCAGCGACGCGGGGCACGCCTTGTCGCCGTTCTTCCGGATGTCGATCTCGTCCACGATCCGGTGGAGCGGTGTGCTCAGGCCGGGAAGCCCGGAAGCTTGCGCGGCCTCGACGTGCCTGGCGAACTGCGGGACCGCAGCGCGCGAGTACGTGATGGTCGGGTCGAAGTACGGGTTGACGCACCCCGGTGTGGTGGTCGCCTGGGTGTCGCACCGCACGTTCGAGGCGTACAGGTTGGTGGCCACGGGGGTCGCCGTGGGGTGCGTGAAGCTCAGCCTCCAGGCGCCTCGTCCCGTCGACAGGTTCGAGCCGCGGAAGGTGTAGAACGCCTCTGCGGCAACCGTGCGTCCAACGATCATCGGCTGGGTCGGGATGGTGGTAGCGGCGTCGATGCCGCACGCGCCGCTCTGCCACCCTGGAACGATGTTGCACGCGCTCACGGCGGAGTACGACGTGCCGGGTGCCTCTCCGGTCAAGGACGTCGGGGTGATCTGAACCTGGTGCGCCCAGGTCGCGAGGGTCGTCGAGCTGTAGACGTAGAACGTCGCGACGAAGTTCATCGTCCCCACGATCGTGTCGACTCCGTTGATCTTCTGGCGCACGTTGAGTCGGTAGGCGGCCCTGGCGCACGCTTCCGTCCGGGACACGTCGACCCAGAAGGAGTCAGCCGAGCCTTGACAGCGCTGCGGTACCGGCTGAATCGCGTTGATCCCGGCGTTGGTGTCGGCTCGAACCTCGGGGGACTGGGCGGCTGCTGCGAGGGCGGCCTTGAGCTCGCGGTCGACGACCTGGAGGCTGGCCGGTTCGATCGTTAGGCAGTCGGTTGTCGCGGCGTCGCAGGGCGGGCTCTCGAGTTCGAGCTCCAGCGGTCGCGGCGTCTTCTTGCTGTCAGCGAGCAACTGTAGCGGTCGGGGCTGCACCCGGTTCGTTAGCGCCGACCCGCCGGTGGTTTCGTCAGCGGCGTGAGCGGTGGCCGCGGTGGTGAGTAGAAGTGCCGTGGCCGCCGTCAGTGCAGCGACCAGCCCCCGGTTTCGGCGATTCCTCACAAGGGTCCCTTCGTGGTGATGGGTGGGGCACGCACATTCCCACAGCAAGTGCCCTGTACACAGGCAAATGAAACGATTAGGTGGGTTGCGCTCTGTCGCGGTCGACGGGGAATGTGCCGGCGGGGCGGCGTCGACCCGCCGAAGCCGGGGCCTCCGCGGCTGACTGACGGGCTGGGATGGCCGCCATGGAAAAGAGCGGCCGGCGTACCCGGGAGCAGATACTGGCGAAGCGCGGGCCTCACCGGGGGACCAGCGTTTGCGTCGTTTAGCGCGAACGTCCGGGGGGTGATCGTGTACCTGGACGACGTGAACGCGCACCTCTCCGGCGGGGATGGCTGTTCGAGGAGGAGTTTGCCCTGGCAGGCATGCTCTCCTGGCGCTGGCCACCTCCGGAGGTTTCAGAGCAGAGGGACAGCCCCGAGCGTTGCTCCGTCACCAGCACCCAGCCGAGGGCCGCGTCCCTGGAGGCCGCGACGAGGTGGTGCGAGCCTGGCTTGGTGTGTCTCGTCGCGCGTTGCTCACGCGCGCCCAATGGGAGCGGATCGCACACCTGGTTCCGTCCAGCGCTGGGCCGACAGGGCCGTCCGTTCCGCGACCATAGCCAGGTTGTCGAGGGCATCGTGTAGCGCTATCGCACCGGGGTTGCCGGGCGCGATCTGCCGGTGGAGTTCGGGCCGTGGCAGACCGTGTAGGAGAGCCAACGTAACGTCCTCACTGCGCTGCTCGTGCAAGCAGATGCCGCGGGAGACATCGATTGGGCGGTGCCGCTCGACTCCACGATCAACCGCGCGCATCGGCACGCCGCGACACTGCCGCGTACCGCGGGGCGCGAACGAATCATCATGAAGCAGGAATCCGAACCGGCTGACCACGCGATCGCCCTCGTCGGGCTGTGGACACGGCGGGCCGGGCGCTGGCGGTCGAACGAAGTCTGTCGGTTATTTCGGGCACGCCGCATGACGTGCGCTGCTAGGTTCACACAGGCCAGGCAAATCGACACAGCGGAGTTTCCATGCGGGTCAAGCGTCTCGTTCCGGTCGTCGCTGCGGCAGCAGCCCTCTTCCTCGCCTCGGCTGTCCCCGCCCAAGCGTGGACTCCAGCGTCATTCACGTTCTCCAAGCGCTTCAGCGAATCGTGGTCGACCGCGGGGTTCAACGTCGACAAGAACTTCGACGCCAAGGTCATCGCGATGGACGTCAAGTGCACCGAGGGTTACGGCAATCAGTTTGCCGTGTCATTGATCAAGGACAGCTGGCCATGGGACCTCGGCCACGGAAGCGCCACCTTCATGTGCGCCGCTGGCAAGACCTATTACCCGACGTTCGCCATCAACTCCGAAGGTAAGTTCCACTTCAAGTTCAGCAAGGTGGACAACGGCAAGTTCATCAAGCTCTCCGGAACGGTCTCCTACCCCAAGCAGTGAGGCGTAGGCGGGCTCGTCGACCCTGCGACACGGGGCGGCGCGAGACGATCTGGACCGACGCGTCCCGGCGGGGAGGTGTGCCCTTCGCGTGCGCGGTGAGCGGCATCGACGGTATGCCACCATCGGCCGCGATAGCGACGGCGGCCGTGCCGCCATCGTCGTCCGACGCGTCCTCATTCTTACTCTGCGCTGTTGGTTGGTGGGTACCTTGTCACGGCACGTTCGGGAGCGGCCGGACAGCGAAGGTCTGATCGTCGACTACAACCTGCAAGGAAGCTGCGTCGGGCGCATCGTTCGGGAGTCGCAATGCGGTGTGCTCTGGGCAGTATCCGCCGTGCCAGGCTCGCCCTGATGGGCATCCAAAGCCACTCCCAGACGCAAGACGTGATCGTTGCTGTCCCACTCGACGTGACGGGGAGGGGGACGGGACGAGTTGCCCAACGTGACGACGAATACAGCCGCGACGTCATGAAGAAGGCGTGGGTTGATGCCCAGGTTTCCGTCAGCAGGGCCGCTGCTGTGTTGGGGCGCTGGCGGAGCGGTGCGGGGCGCGCCGAGGCAGCGCTGACGTGCTCGCGTGCCGGGCGCCTTCGGCGCTGGTATGGCACCAAGAGGAGCGGCGTTTATGGGTGCTTCGTGGTTGGCTGCTCGACGAAGAACTCAGCGGGTGTTGTCTCAAGTGCATGCGCGAGCTGCCACATGGCGTGCAGCGAGAGGTTGCGTCTGCCGTTCTCGACGGCGCCGATGTAGGTGCGGTCGAGTTCGGATGCGTGAGCGAGCCGTTCCTGGCTCAGGCCGGCCGCATTGCGGATGCCTCTCAGTCGTGCCCCGAATGCGCGTCGTTGCGCGGCTTGCTCGTTCGGATCTGACACGCCGGTGACGCTAGGTCCGGGCCGTCCATGGGTCGACGGACTATGAGTCGACGGACGATAAGTCACTGCGCCAGTGTCACACGTTGTATAGACGTTTGTGTCTAGCGCGAGGTCGGGGCGGCGTCGCGTTGTGGCGTGCGGCGCGGTCGCGGGAGACGTCGTTCGCGCAGAGCGGTGGTGGCGCGGGCGGTAGATGTGCGTACGATCGAGTGTTGACGATCAGTCGCCGGACTATCAGTCGCATCGACGTTCGGAGGCCGCCATGGCCATCACCACCCGCAAGCCCGTCCGGCAGCGTTTCGTGCCCACAGGTCGACGTCGACGACGCGAAGGCGGTGCCACGACGCCGGCCAGCCTGCGTAGCGGGCTGCAACGTCCCGCCCCCGAGAGGCCGCCACGCTCGACCGCCGGCAGCGTCTCGGTCGGGTGGCGTGCCAGCGCGGGACGCGCACCCCGGCGCACGACCGGTCAGGCGACGCCACCAGTGCTCCTCTCACCGAGTCCCGGCCAGGGGTCACGGTGACCGCGCCGAAGGGCAGCCGCGACCTGCGCCCCGCCGCACGTGCGTTCCTGTCGCCGGAAGCGGCCGTCACGCTGCACGACGCAGCGGCCGAACCCCTCACCCTCGAGCACGACACCGTGCAGAACCTGTTCGCCCTAGGGGTTCAGCTGGCAGCGCGTGATCGACGTCGGCGCACCACCAACAAGCCGAGGCTCACCCTCGAGGGACACGCGCAGTTCCTGGTGGGGCACGTCGACCTCGGACGCAAGCGAGGCCTACGTGCTGTCCGCGACGGTCTTGAACACTGCATCGGCGCCTTCGCTGGCGAACAGTTGCAGACCGCGACGGCCGAGCCGGACGCGTCACACAGCCCTCACAGGTCCGGCCGCGACCCCGCGTCGACGGACCCGATGCCCGAGCCTGCTGGCCTTATCGACGGCGGACTGTACGTCGAGAGGTCGCGGGCCGGCGACAACTTCGACGCGATCGTCGACCTCGCCCTCGGTGAAGGCATCGTCGTGCTCACCCGCCACGGCGCCCCGCAGCTTGTGCTCCTCGCATGGGAGGAGCACTGCCTGCAGCGAGAACGCGACGCTCAGCTGCGTGCGGCGTACTGGTCCGCTGTCCGCACCGGCGAGCGACCGTCCCAACCGCCGGACCCGACTGCGGCCCCGCCTGGCGCGGGTCCCGCAGCGCCGCAGCCCGACACGGACGAGGTCGGGAGCGGACATGACCGGTGACCGCAATAAGGAACCGACGTCCGCCGCGGACGCCCTGGCGTCCCTGTTGGAGATCGATCCGTTCACCAGGGCTGGCGTCTGGGCGGTCGTCACGGCAAGCGGTGCCGTGCACCTCATCAACAGCACTGACGCCGACTCGGCGGTGACGGTCACTCGCCTCACCGGAGCGCTCGACACCGCAGATGCAGAGCAGGGCTTCCCGCTCGCGCATCTGCGCCGTGACGGCCACCCCGTGCAAGTCCTCGCGCTCGAGCACCTCACCAGCGACGGGCATCGCGCAGCGGGCGTCCTGGTCGGGGCCGACCTGCTCATGGCGCTCGAACCGCTCGGACCGAACGCACTGGTGACGTTCCGAGGAACGACGCCGGTGCGGTTGATCCACGTCCTTCCGCCCGACGCCAGGTCGAGCATGTCAAAGCCGTCCGGGGGATCGTGATGCTGACCCGACTGATCCTTCCCGGCGTGACGAGGGTGTGGCTGCGCCTGCCGGGCGAGGACGAACCAGCAACGATCGCGGCGTCGACGGCGCGAGCACTGTTCGCGCTCGGCGTCGGGCTCGGGCCACGACATGCCGTTCCTCGGTCCAAACGCGACCTTCCCGAGGTGACGGTCGACGGTCCCGCACGGTTCTTCGTGAGCGGCGTCGAGGTCGGCGAGAAACGAGGTCTGCGCACGATCCGAGTCGGCCTCGGCCACGTCCTCGACCTGCTCTCGGAGGTCGGCGCGCTGAACGAGGTCAGGCGGCGCGCCTACCCGGTGCCGGGATCGACCGGCCGTGCGTCCCACCTGGCTGGAGGTGTGGCTGGAGACGTGCCCGCCGAGGAGTTCGTCGACGTGGCCACTGCCCAGCAGCGGTTCGACGACATGATCGCCGCGATCGGCCAGGGACGTCGAGCTGTCCTCGTCCAGGACGGGACGCCAGTCGCGGTGATGTTGCCGTGGTCGCTTTGGCGCGACATGAACGCTGAACTGGCCTGGGCGCAGTACGTGCGCTGGGCGACGTGGGGCGAGGACGGCGTGTTCGACGCAGAGACTCACGTCGCTCTCCTGAGGGGTGGCCCGCCCTCGACCGAGGACCTTCGCGCACACAAGCTGGGCCGGGAGCGTCATGAATGACGACCACCGCCGGCCCCGGCCGACGCGGCCAACCTCGCCCGAACGCGCTAGCGGTATCCCGGACGACGTGGGTTGCGCTCACGAGGTCGCATTCGAGACCGACCAGCGGCTGGCCGACATCCGGGCAGCGATGGCCGCCAGCAAGGCAGAGATCACCGACGCTGCGAGGCGGCTGGGCGTCGACGCCCGACAGCTGATTCCCGCCGCGCCCTGGGTGATCACCGGCACGGTGGACGACCGTGCCTTCTACATGCGTGAGCGCGGGGACCAGTACACGATCGTCATCGCGTCCGACGAGGAGCCCACCGTGCAGCCGTGGGGACGCCCTGACGCGCGTGCTATCACGGTACGAACTGGCGACGCCGACGACATCTACATCGGAACGCCGCCGGACTACGGCCGAGCGATGGACTTCATCGTCGGAGTGATCCGCCAGCACCTTCGTCGCGCGTCGTGCCCGCACCCTCACCGGTCCGGCGACCGGTACTGCGCGGCCTGCGGGATCGCGTTCGACGACGCCGATGTCTAGGGGAGACTCGGCAGCGCGGTCAGAAGACGTCGTGTGAAGGACGCCGACGGCAGTCGCGCCGATCTTCGCGTAGACGATGACGACGGCGATCGACCGGGCCGCGAAAGCCGGATCATGTGCACCACCGCACCGGTACAGGCTGGGGCGATCGATCGCGAGCTGCTGGGCGCGGCCCTGCAGGTCGGTGTGCGCGTATCGGGTCCTCGCCGGGAGCACGAAGACGTTCGTGAGCATTGAGGCCGACAGGGAGGCTCCGGGAGTGCTTCTCCAGCGGAGTCCTTCTCCAGCGCGAGTGCCGCGCTGGACGCCGCTGAGAACGTCCGCCGCAACGCAGGGAACGCCGTCCTTTAGGACTTCGCCCGGGAACGGGGCACTTTGGTCCGCCCCAGCTGGCATCTGCATGCTGGACGGACGGTCTGGCACCGCCGGCCGCTCGCGGCATGTTGTGCCGACTTGGGAGTTGACGACTCTGGTCGAGACCCTGGGCTCGTCGAACACCTCGGCTCTCCTCGAGAGCCGGCGGCGAGCTGGCGCCTGCGGCGCACAGCGCCGCCTTGCGCCCGTCGGTTGCGCGACGCCTTTTCACCCGGAAGGCTCCTACCGCTTGTCGTACGCAGCTTGCACCTCGGCAGGAATACGCCCTCGGCCCTTGAGCGCGAAGCCGTTCGCCGCAGCCCAAGCGCGCACCGCGGCTGCATCAGACTGGCTGCGCCGCGCAACGGGAGCCGTTCGACTGCTGGTACGCCGCGCTGCGTTGATGTACGGCTCAAGCGCGCGGAGGAGCCCGTCGCGGTTGGTGTCCGAGAGGTCGATCTCATAGGACGTCGACTGCCAGGAGAACCGGTAAGTTCGCGCGCCTTCGCTGCCGTCTAGGTCGTCGGTAGTAACCACAAGCTGCTTCTGTGCCATTCGACAAGCATGCAGGAAGAACAGGTCACAGTCCGTGAAGCACAAGACTCTCATTATGGCGCGCTGGTGCGGGTCGGTCTCTCGGTGAAGACAGCGACGCTTGCCCGGAGCGCGATGAACGCGGCAGCGATAACTGTGGCGCGCGACAGACGCCCAGCTACGGAGATCGCCGGCGAGTAACTCAGTGCCTTCGAGTTCTCGTGGGTGCGACAATCGGGCGACTCGCGAGCGAGCGCAGGCGAGTCACCTTGTGCGGTACCGCTTTGGACTCGGAGTACTCATAGGGCCGGCGTACGAAGGTGTTCACGACCCGCCACATCTCTCGTTCGGACTCAACATTCGACGGGATGGTCAGGCCGTACGCCTTGGCTACGTCCGCACGCGACAGGTCGATCAGCGCGGTCACGGTCGACGCCCACTCGTCCGTAGCAAGTACAGCGGATCGGTACCAGACAACGACGAGCGCAGCGGAGCAGGCGACGGTGAGCAGCAACGGGATGGTCAGGCCCGCGCGGAGGGTTGTGGCGGCCGCGGCGAGTGCGAGCGCGGCCGAACCGTAGAGCGCCGCGACGAAGAAGTCGACGTTGGCTCGTGCGTTGGTCATCGCCGTGACGGAACGTTCGGGCGCGACGCTGAGAAGGCGATGCCACAAGAGCTGTGAGTCGAGCCGGTAGCGGTCGTTCGCGTACATCTCGAATCGGCGGATCGCGTTGCCGAGCTGCGTGGGCGCGAACTGTGCCGGCGCCGCGGGGTATCGCGCGGCACGCTCGTACGCGAGGCCGGTGCGCACGCCTCGGTCTGCGGCTGGCGCACCCTCGAACTTGTCGTTCAGGCGACGCCACCGTCGCCGGTGTGCTTCGACGCGGCTGTCGAAGAGCCATCGGGGCCACAGGAGGTACCCCTCGAGGAGTCGGTACAGCGGAGCCTGGTTGGCGGCGAGAACCAGTCCGATGACGGCGGCGGCCGCGGCAAGCAGCAGTTGTTGGGTGCTCCATGCCAACGTACCGAAGCGGAGCGCGGCCTCGGGCGACGCGGCAGGCAGGAGAACGAACGCAGCCACCTCCACTGTGAGGAGCGCCGGCAGGATCCACCCGACGACCAAGCCCCATCCGCCGCCAAGGACCCCTTTGATCACGTCACCCACGTGCGGTCCTACAGGTCGCCGTCGGGGTCGCCCGGCCCGGGCGGGGTCGACATCGCGCCCTCACTGCCAGTTCCTGGCGCGCTGTCGCCGGTGAAGGTGCCCTCGCCTTGCTCGTACAGCGCGGAGAGCTGCTCGACCAGCCCCGCAGGAATGCGTTCGTGAACCGCGAAAAGGCGCCCCGTGAGCGTGCCCGAAATCGCCGGCGCAGCGAACTGGGTGCCCGACCACTTGGCGAAGTCCCGCACCCGAGCCCCCTCCACCACCCACATCGCGACTCGCTGAGACAGCACATCGCGGACGTTGAGAGCGATCATCGCGGTGTCTGCCGTTATGAAGACCGCCCTTACCTCCGCGATTGGTGCGCCGGTGCGGTCGAGAAGCACCGGCCTGTCCTCAGAGCTCACATCTGTCCGGGCGTCGTCGCTCCGTGCTTCCTCGTCGTTCACGATGCGCTCCCCAGGCTCTCGTCGTGCGAGGATCGTTCGATGTCCTGAATGTACCGAATGACCGGTTCGTAGTGCATGGGCCGACGGGTGAACCGGTACTCCGGAACTTCCTCAGGACCGTCGCCTGCGCCCTGTGTGATCGCTTCGGCCGACTGGCTGGTCAGCGTCGGCGCACGGGACCCACTCTGCTCGAATCCGCACACGGTTGGCGGCGATCAGCCGGACCTATCAACGCGCGTAGCGCGCTCGCCGAGGGCGACTCCCGGACAACCGACTTGTTTGGGAAACCTACGGAGTTCCGCGACGTCCGGCAGGCGTCACGACGCGCGCTTGTGCGCCATCGCCGCAGAGAGGACCTCGAGGACCAGGTCGAGAAGTCCGGATGATGCCCACGTCGAACTCTCAGCATCCCGCTCAATCGCGAAGGCGCGCTGATCGAGGGCGGCCAACGCGTCGCGGACGCGAGTGGGCTCATCGAACTGGTCGAACCAGCCGTCCTTCGCGACATCATCCAGGACGTCGTCGTCGACCCAGATCACGGCTGTGCCACGAGGGACGGGCGGGCGGTACATCGCGGGCAGCTCGACGTCATAGCGGTCACCGACGCCCGGTCGCGCTGCGCACACCCGTCCGAGCGAGCCCAGCGTGTCGTCGATGGCGGCGGTGAGCAGGGCGTGCACGACGACGTCGATGGAGCGATTCGCGTTCACGCGTACTGCTGCTGCCAGGTGCTCGGCGTCGCGTGCGAGGTCCTCGAACACATTGGTCCCGCGGCTTGTGTACGACACGATTACCTCCAAGGGAGAGGGAAACGGGCTCCGGTCGGGGTCCGTACCTCTAGAGCCACGAACTGCAGGGAGTTCCGGCCGGACCCGCTGCCTTCGGGCGACACGCCCTTATCGGGAGGTGCTCCACACGCTCTGACGAGTCGCGCAGGTCCGGCTACGGTCCGTGGCGTGCCGAGAATCACCCCCGTCTATGCGCTCCTGACGACCACGCTCCTCCTCGCGACGCTAGCCGGATGCGCGACTGACGACGCGAACCCGACAGCCCAGTCCAGCGACGACGCCGTTGCTACGGCAACACCGACGACGACCGAGCCGGACACGTTCGAAGGCAGCGTGACCGTGCAGTTCGTGAGCGACACGTTCGTCTCGGAGTCACCAACTGAAGGATGCGTGTTCCTCGCTCCTGGGGGTCTCCCCGACGGCGGGTGGATCGGCGACCTCGACCAGCTCGTGGTGCGCGACGCGAACGGGACGATTGTCGCCACGGCCGACGGCAGCGCACCGGCGTTCACTGAGACTCCGGTGAAAACATGCTCCCGGACGTACGAACTTGCGGGGCTACCCGGCCAGATGGAGTTCTTCGCGATCACGACCGGGCCGTACACCTCCGAAGAAGTGATCGATGCCGCCGACCTGGCTGGGGGCTACACCTGGCAGCTCAACGGCTGACCAGGTCGGGCAACGTCGGCACGTGGGCGGAATCGATCCGCGCCCGGCTGCGGACACAGTCCCTCGTGCTCGCGCGCACGAAGCGCCCCGCCAGCGGGCCGGAGCAGAGGAGAGACGGCCGCAGGGATCCGCCTCCGGTTTAGCCTGGTGGACGGTTCGGGCAAGCTACCCACATAGGAGCTCGCACCGTCACGCCGGGACCGGAGCCGATGACGTCTATGTCTCGATCAGGGTTGCGGTCCGGACCGATCCGTTTATCGGGGGCCTATTCGACAAGGAATCCGTCGTCGCCGATGAAGTCAGAGTATTCGTCGATCGGCATCTCGACGATGGACCGAACCGCACTGGTGACGCGCAGCGACCACGCACCGCCCCGGCCCAGAATGTGCAGGCGCATTGGCGCGCCGATGGCGATGCCTCTGCGACGCTCGTTGCCGACCGCGTAGTGCACTGAAAGCAGCGGAAGTGCGTCACCGTCATCGTCCCGGCGCTGGAAGCGGTCAAAGTCGGCGTCAAGGGTGAGCGGTGCCCAACGTGTCACGACCACGTTGGGCCGCTGACAGACGAACAGGTGACGCGCCCCACGCTCGGTGACGACATCCCACGCACCGGAGCGACTGAACGGGTCAAGGACGCTCGTCACGGCGTTCCTCCTCGGCGAGGTCACGCGACGGAGGGACCGGTGATCGCGCTGCACGAAGTGGGCTGTCGTCCTGCGGGGCCGGCTCGGTCAGCGGTCGCCCGCATTGGAACTACCGGTCGCCGACTTGGTGCTGATGGAGACAAGCGTCCCGGATGAGGTGCTTGCGGACAACTCCGACGATGACCGCACCGTGTGGCCGTAGTGGGTGGCGTCCCTCAGTGGGGTCGCAACGTCCGCGCTGCGGATCGTGAACCTCTCGGCGTCGTCGGCTGCACCCCACTGCTGGACGCGGGGTCGGCGCCGGTCGAGATGACGATCGTGCACCTCTCGTGCCGCTCCCGCACGTACCAGGCGACGAGTCTCGTCACCATTCTCGGTCGAACACCTTGCGCGGCGACGTGCTCAGGGACGGTCATCGGGGCCGGGGTAGGACCCGCGCTCAGGAAAGTTCGGCCAGACCAGCGGGCGTCAGCACGTGTGTGCCAGCAGTGAGCCGCTTCTCCACCCATACCGGCATGCGGTCTGGGGTCAGGTCGTTGATGCGGGCCCAGCCTTCCGCCAGTCTGTCCTGCAGCCACGGCGGCTGGTGCTCGACGTCGCGCGGGTGGGTGTGCTGGTCAGTGACATAGACGATTGGGTCAACCGCGACGTCCCAGGCAGGCTCGTGGTCGTAGTCGAATCGCGACGTCACCGCCGACGGGGGTGTCACCTGCAGGGTGAAGGTGTACCAGGTCCCCGCCCCCTCGCGGTACATGACGTCGCGCAGCTGCTTGGCAAGCTTCGCGACATCGCGCGGTGCGAGTGGTTGCGCTTGACGGTCCGGGTACGACACCTGCAGGCGTCCCTCGCTGGTGGACGAGACCGCGATGCGGCGATAGTCGAGAACCGTCCAGCCCGGCGCGACGGAACCGACCAGCGACCGCGCGATGGCGTCGATGAGCCGGGCCTGCGCAAGCATCGGCGGGAGACCTTCGACGTCAGTCGACGACATTCTCGAACACCTTGTCCTTCCAGGCACCGTTCTCGGACCACTCCACGAGGATGCTGTCCGGGACCCGGCTCGATCCTACGTAGTCGGGTGTGATCCTCACGCTGACGTGGACGGGAGGGTGCCCGTCGATGAGCGAGCGCCACTGCTGCTCGAGCTCGTAGAAGCTGCCGGGACCGGAGCGGTTGACGCGTTCGAGCATCGCGACGATGTTGACGTACTCGCCGCCGCCGCCGTACATGTTCGCGTACAGGTGGCCGCCGTCGTACCCAGGACCGCCCTCGGCGCCGACGCGCGTCTGTACAGACTCGGACCGGTCCGCCGCCCCGAGGGCCAGGTCGTCTGTATATGCGACCTCCGTGCGCCCGTCGAGGCCGATCTCGAAGACGTGCGCGCCGCCGTGGTGCGGGTGGACGACGTAGGTGACGCCGTCCTGAGGGTTGTTCAGGTCGGCGTTGAGGTTGTTCAAGCCGCCGTAGGTCGTCTCGACGTACCGGACTCTCCCGTCGGCGTCGGTGTAGAAGTCCCCGCGGCCTTCCACGCGGTAGAGCGTCGAGGGGGCGAGGTCGGTGCGGGCGGCGAACGGCGTCCGCGACCCCGGGAAGCCGGAGTCGTCCGGTCGCACAGTGACCTCGAGCTCGGACGCGGGCCGCGGATACAGGTCCGGCACCGTCCGACCGTGCAGGGCGCCTGGCGCTGCGCCGGTCGGCGGCACGTCCGCGCGGGGCGCGGTCGCGTCCGGGGGCGGGCCTCCAGGGGAGCCCGCACCCCCGACGTGAGGCGTACCTCCGTCGAGCAGGCCACCACTGTGCGGAGCGTCGGCCCTGTGGCCGCCTCCCGGGCTCCCGTCGCCGCCGGTCCCACCAGAGGCCTGGTCGGCACGACCGTCGGCGGTGACGAGCTCCCGCTCGGGCACGTGGGCGCGCTCGGGCGCGTGTGTGCCGTCGACAGTCGCACGGCTCTGCGGCATGGCGTCGACGTCGCGGACCGCGACGCCGCCGAGGCCGTCGTGGACGGTTCCCGAAGGCAGGTCGTCGAGCGTGCTGGTCGCGGGCGGCAGGTCGAGGGTGAGCGTCTCGTCCAGGCCCTCGACTCCGCGCAGGCCGGCGACGAGGTCGTCGAGCCGCGGGAGCGCGCCCCGCAGGCCGCGTGCCCCGAGGGCGAGCGGGTCCGTGAGGTCGACGATCTCGGCGCCGCGGGCCAGCCACGCCGAGACCTTGGCACCCTTGCCCGCCGCGTTGGCGGCGGTCGCGGCGCCCTTCGTCCCGGACACCGCAGCACCGGCGGGCAGGAGGACGGTCGCGATATTGAAGACCGCACCGCCGGCCGCGCGGCCCGGGTCGTCGTCCCAGGTGTCCCACGAGACCATGCCCTTGCCGAGCCCGATCCACGCGGTGCCGGTGCGCTGGGCGGAGTACACGCCGCTGCCGTCCGACAGGTGCATGACGACACCCATGACGGTGAACGGGAACAGGTCCGACATGCCCATCCAGGTCTCGCGCAGCGTCGCGTTCGAGTACCGCCAGTCCCGGAACCCCACGAACCCCGCGAGCCCGGTCACGGTGCCCCACAGCCCGTCGACCACGACTCCGTCCCACACGAACCGCTTGACCTGGACCGCCGCCGCCTTCGGGCAGGCGTCCTCCCGCTTCACCGCCGAGCCCCACGGCATCGCCGCCTCCGCCGGCAACGCGGCGTAGCCATACCCGAGCGGGTCGTCCTCGCCGGTCGACGCATGCCACGGCGCCGCGCAGTACAGCGCCCGGATCTCGTTCGCGCACGCCCGCTCGGCCTCCCACAGGGCGACCTGCTGAGCGTTGACGCGCTCGACCAGGTCGGTGTTCGCGTCCACCAGGCCCTGGTCCTGCCGCCACTCGCTGTTCGACGCGATCGAGCTCCGGAACGCGCGCGCGTCGGTGCGGGTCCGGGCGAGCGACGCCTTGATCGGCCGGATCGCCTCCGCGTACCGGCGCAGCGCCGCGGCCAGCAGTTCGACCCCGTCGCCGACGTCGCGCGCACCCGTCTCCACGGGATCCATCACCGTGAACAACCGGCCGGCCTCGGGCGCCTCGTAGACCGCCGACAGCCCACGCCACCGAGCGACGGCCTGCGCGCCGTGCTCCCGGAGCGCCGCACCCTGCGCCGCGAGCGCGTCCGCCGCGGCCAGCACGCCGTCCGGGTCGAGGGCGTCGCCCGGGATCGTGGTCGGGTCGATCGCGCGGTGGAGCGTCGACATCGTGGCCCCCGGCGGATCGGACGAAACGAACGCGCTGACCCTAGCGGCTGCCATCCTGACCGTGAGGCTGATGACCGGTGCACCACACGATCGCAGGACCCCGCCGGAGTTGGCTCCCGATGACGCCATGCCGGACGGGGCATCGCCGTCGCGGAGGCGACGACATCGTGGATCCAACCCGGGAGGGGAGTTGGCGCTGCAAGGGGCAAGAGCGCGCGGGACATCGGCAGCGGCGCCAATGCTTTGCCCGCCGCTGCGTGCGATTCCCGCTCTCGCGTCGCTGACAGCGCGGACGTTCGCGAAGGCGCCATTGGGCGCGCGGTTCGGCCGCTTCATCGCCGGTCTTGCGACCCCGGTGTGGGCCACCAGCCTTTTCATGACGCGACGCCGGCTCTACCACGCTGCGGGTCGCGCCGGACGCGCTGTTGTCGTCGTTCAGCCGACAAGCCGGCGCCGACCAGACCAGGTGCGCGGTGTCCTGGAGTTCGCCGCAGTGGCACTTGCGGTGGCCGTCTCGTTCGCCATCGTGCGCGCGGCTGTCGATTCCCGCTGGGGGTCGACGTCGCACCGATCGTCTTCATTGCACTTCTCGTCAGTGCATTGGCCTACGTGTCGACGATGTACGCCCCCTACACGGGGCGGATCTGGAATGCCGGCCCTCACGTTCAGTCGGACTGGACTGTCTCGCTGGCGGCCGCCGATTACGCCGCCGGGCTGTTGACGATCCGACGCCAGATCGCGCGTACGACACAGGCAGGCGATCTCATCGAGCTCTGCGCCCACGATGGGCGCTTGGTCAGCGTCTACTCGCAACTGGGGTTCGAGCAAGCTACGCCAGACGCTGCACGCATGACACTGAGGGCTTCAGCGGGCAGCAACCTTCCAGTCGGTTCGTCGCGCGTCGCGAGGCGGGCCGCCAGGCCCTGGCGCGCTTCTGCGTCGGCGAGCGCACTTCGCGCGCGCAACGCGGCCTCGACGTCCGTGGCGCGATAGCGGCGGTGCCCGCCCGCGGTGCGTTCTGCCGGAAGCAGGCCCGCGTCCGTCCATCGCCGGACGGTGCCGATCGAGACCGAGAAGCGAGTCGCTACGTGCTTGATCGACAGCAGGTTCTCTGCATCATTGCCTCGGCTGACCACAGCCGCACCCTAGAGGCCAGACACGCATGACATGTGACCGGTGTCACAGCGACCGTGAGTGACAATCGGTACTCGGGCGGGAACTCACAGGTGGTGTCGCACAGCGGCCCCTCCGACTGACACGGCGACTGGCCGTGTCAGTTCGGAGTTGCGGACGGCGGGCGTAACGGTCGCTGTCCGCCACCTAGGTAGTTCCGATCAGACTGGAGGAACGATGAGGAGAGCTGGAGCCGCGTTCGCCGCGGTGCTGCTGCTCACGATCGCGGTGGCCTCGCCTGCCGCAGCAGTCGTCAGCAAGTCCGGCAGCAAGACCTGCTACGCCCCGAACTCGAACTCGTACACAGTGGGCCTCGCGAACGGCAACGTGAACATCAAGGGCCCCGGCGGCACCACTGCGTACTACGTCGGCGACTCCACCTGGGTGACGCGGACGCGCGCTGGCGCCTACGGCGGTGGCAGCTGGTTCGTGAACTCCGATCGGTCGCTGAACGACCCCGGCACCTACGCCGGATGCACAGGAGCGGTCTGACCGTTGCGAACGACGATGCGTGACCACGTCCGACTGATCGTCGTGGTTGGCGCCGTCACGGCGCTGACGGGGTGCACTACCCCGTCAGCGCCATCGCCGGAGCCGACTGCCGGGACCGCCGCACCCACGACGGGCGCTGAAGGTGCGCCGGTCTACCCGGCGTACGAAGGATCGTGGGACGAGTGGTCGCAGGACTTCATGACCTGCATGCGGGACGAGGGATGGCAGATCGAGCCCGGTGATCCCAACGACGGCATCAGCTTCGAGTACGGCGTGGTCGACGACGACCAGATGGACTCGTTGATGGCGTCGCAGGACACCTGCAACATGTCCGTCGGTCGGATCGTCGCTCCCGAACTGGACGACGCGGCGCTCACGGAGTTCTACGGTCGTTTGGTTGATCACTACGACTGTCTGGTGTCGGCGGGTTTCAGTGCTGAGGCGCCTCCGACAGTCGAGGTGTACATCGACCGCCAACGTTCCGGCGCGGCGACGTGGGATCCCATGAGCGGCGTCCCGTCGGAGGACTACACATCGGCCCTGTCTGCATGCCCGCGGCCGGTATTCGGGCAATGAGTCGCGCATGGCGAGCTCGCGCGGCGTGGGCGATCAGCCTCGTCGCGGTAGGAGCCCTCGCGTTCTGGGCGGGGGGCCGGTTCGCCGAACCGCCGCCGCCCCCTGCGGCCGAGCCGACGGACGTCGCGTACGAGGTCATCGACGGACAGGTTGGCTTCTCCCAGAGCTTCGCAGGACGTGCTCAATGGGACCGGTCGCCCGGTACACCGGCGGCGGTCAGTGGAACGGTCACGTCGGTCAGTCTCCCCGCGGATGGCGTGGTGAGCGCAGGACAGGTCGTGATGACGGTAAACCTGCGCCCGGTCGTCGTCGCGCAGGGCGCCGTGCCGGCCTTCCGGGCGATGCAGCGCGGCGACCGAGGCCCAGACGTCGCCCAACTGCAGCAGCTGCTACGGCAGCTCGGGTATGCCGCGCCGGAAAGCTCGGCATACGACGCAGCAACGGCGTCCGCGGTTCGCTCGTGGCAGCGCGCGATCGGCTTGCCGGTCGACGGCGTCGTAGCTGCGGGTGACGTGTTGTTCTTGCCTACGCTCCCAGGTCGGCTCGCTCTCGCTGAGGATGTGCGTGTCGGTGCAGTGGTCGCGGCCGGCGAGGCCTTGTTCGACGTTCTGTCCGCAGAACCCAAGGTGACGGTGACTCTTGACGCTGCTCAGGTTGCGACCGTGCCGCAGGACGCGGCAGTGACGGTTCGAGTCGGCGACCGCCGATGGGAGGGCGTCATCGCGAGCTCTACGACCGTCGATGACGGCTCAATGGTGCTGGCCCTCACTGCTGTGGACGGCACGCCGGTGTGTGGAGAGGACTGCGCCGCGATCCCTCCGATAGGGGTGCTCAACGTCTCTGTGGACGTCATCGTCACCCCAGCAACTGACGGGCCGGTCGTACCGACCTCGGCCGTAAGAACGACGCCCTCAGGGGCCACGGTCGTAAGGGCGGCGCCCGATGGCCAGGAGAAGCCCGTGGAGGTGCTGGCGAGTGCTCGAGGACTTGCCGTCGTCGAGGGCATCGAGGTCGGCGACCTCATCCTCGTTCCCGCTGCCTCGGCGGGCGCGTGATCAGCGTCGACGCGTTGACGTTCGGCTACGGGCCGCGAACCGGGCCCGTACTGAACGACCTGACCTGCAAGTTCAGCGAGGGTGCGCTCACGACCATCACGGGGCCGTCGGGCGGGGGGAAGTCGACGCTTCTGTATCTGCTCGGGCTGATGCTGACGCCGACGGCTGGAACGGTGGTGCTGGACGGCGTGGCGACCGCGCGCCTGCCCGATGGTGAGCGAGCGAGGTTGCGGGCAACACAGATCGGATTCGTTTTCCAGGACGCGGTTCTCGACCCCGCGCGAACCGTGCTGGACAACGTGATGGAGGGAGCGCTGTTCACGGGCACCTCACGTCGTGTGGCGGAGCGCCGAGCGCGTGACCTGCTCGGGGCGCTCGGCGTTGAGCATCGACACGACCATCGGCCCGGTCAGATCTCAGGAGGGCAAGCGCAGCGCGTCGCGCTGTGCCGCGCACTGATGAAGAGCCCCACGATCATCTTGGCGGACGAGCCGTCTGGCAATCTCGACCCCGCATCTGCGGACGTCGTGTGGGACACCCTCCGGGAACGTGCCCAATCCGGAGCCACGGTCATCGTGGCAACGCACGACCCACTGCGGGCGCCCACCGGGGACGCCCGGGTGCAGCTGTGACCTCGCTGCGGAGTCTGCTTGGCGAATCAGGACGGGTCGCGTTCGCCAACCGTGCCAGCTCTCTCGTCGTCGTCGCAGTAACGGCAGCAACCTGCCTACTCGCGCTTGCGACGGCCGGAAGGTCGGCGGCGACTGAGTCGGCCGTCGTCGCTTCCATCGACCGCGCGGGTTCGCGTCTCATCGTGGTGACCAGCGCCTCGCCAGAAGACAGGCCACCCCCGGACTTCGTGCGCCGCGCGACGGCACTCGCGGACGTCGACTGGGCGCTCGCTGTCGGACCGGCGATCGACGTCCGCAACGCCGCAGTGTCCGCCGCCGCTGCGGTGCCGGCACGAGCGATGTACGGCGACCCGCCCCCAGACTTGCGGCTGTTGGCCGGCCGATGGCCAGCGCAAGGTGAGGTCATCGTGAGTTCAGCCGTTGCGCCGCAGCTCGGCCTGACGGCCGCCGCAGGCTCTCTTGTCGCTACCGACGGGAAGGGCAGCTGGGACGTCGTCGGCACATTCGAAGCGGAGGGCGCTCTCACCGATCTCGATCGAGTCGTCCTGCTCGGCCCCGACCGCGATCAGTCGGTGGGCGTCTTGTACGCCGTAGCCAGCACCCCGCAGAGCGTTGCGCCCGTGTCTCGGCTTTTGCGACAGATTGCTGACGTGCGCGATCCGACGACGCTGAGCGTCACTACGTCCGACGAGCTCGTCGAGCTGTCCGCGGTGGTCACCGGCCAGCTCGGGGTTGTCGCTCGGCAGCAGGCTTCCGGAGCGATGGCCGCTGGCCTGATCTTCACTGCGGTGACTTTGTACGCATCGATCGGTGCGCGGCGACGCGACTTCGGACGCCGTCGCGCGCTTGGGGCAAGCCGGTCGGCGCTCGTGGTTCTCGTCGTCGGTCAGGCGATGTGGCCCGCGCTGGTCGGCGTCGCCCTCGGAACGGCCGGCGGGCTCGCTGTGGTTGCCCGAATCACCGGTGGACAACCTCCCGTGCCCTTCACAGCGGCGGTGAGCGTGCTCGCGGTCATCAGTGCGGTCGTCGCGAGCGTTCCCGCTGCGCTCGCGGCGGCCATGCGGGACCCGGTGCAGATCCTGCGAGTGCCGTGATCGTTCGCCCCTGATCCGGGGCGCTAGTCGACCCAGCGGGCGCTAGTGATCGCTTGGAACGCGGTAACTGTCGGCTCGTTGATCTGCAGGTCGGGGATCGACATCGAAACCTGCTCCCAGGAGAGCAACTGACCGGTGCCTGCGTCTATCACCAGGACCAGCGACTGATTGGCGCCGGCCGGGTCGGGGGGCACTGCGACTGCACGGCCGGAGCGTCCAAGACGATCGGTGACCTCTCCGAGATCCGCCAACGCCGGTTCGGCGGCGAGCATCGCCCACACGGTGGCGCTCAGGTCGGCCGGCACGACCCAGCGGCCATACAAGTCCGCGACTGCCGCGCCGAGGCACGACGCGGCGGCGACGTCGGACGTTCCGCACAGTTCCGGACCGCCTTGCGACGCGGTGAGGCTTTCTCGCAGCAGGTGCGGGTCTCGGGGCAGGTTCGCCGCGTAGGCCGCGTCGAACGTTCCTGCGGGCAGTTCGTCTCCTGAGTGCGCACCACCTACGGGGTAGCGATCGGGATCGACCACCCGTCCGTCCGGTGAGAGTGCCGGTGTGCGTGTCTCCTGACTGGAGAACGAGCCGTCCGGCCCGATCGTTGTCGCCTGCCGGGTGGGGGCGAGTTCGACCTCTGTGTTGCCCTCGTCGTCGACGACAGTGTTGATGTACCAGGCGAACGACAGGACTTGCTGCGCGCCGTGGCCTTCTTCGACGGGTTGCCGACGTGCTTCTGCGGCGATGGCACGCAACGCCTCCGAGGCTGGCGGAGCACTGCCGGCGGCAACGGCCTGAATGTTCGACATTGAGTACGTCAGCATCGGCGGAGCAGCAAGCGCGGGTGCCTGCGCACCGCGCACGACGAATCCTGCGACCGCGATTGCCGTCACGATGCCGAACGCAACCGCAATCCGCACGGGCAGGCGAATCCGGCGACGGGACGCCGAGACGCGGTCCTGACCGCCTGCGACGATCCGACGCAGGATCGCCTCGTCCCGCGCCGTCACCGGGTCGTGGTGGATGTGCACTTCGACTCCGAGCACGTCGCGCAGGCGCGCGACCTCGTCCTCAGCTCGACGTTCTGGATTCATGAGCGCACCTCCTCACCCTGCTCGTCGAGGTTGCTGATTCCGGCAACGAGGCGTTGCCGCGCACGCGTCAGGCGCGAGCTCAGCGCTGTGACAGAGCATTCGAGAGCGAATGCGGCCTGTTGCGGTGTCAGGTCCTCCCACACCACGAGCGCCATCGCCTCACGCTCGCGGAACGGAAGAGCGAGAAGCACCTGCTTGACGTGGTCGTCGCCGACCACACGGTCCGCTGGATCAGGAGGGTGCGACTCGGTCGCCATCTGTCCCGCCCACCGCAGCAACCGACCGCGGCGTACCTGGGAGCGGACGTGATGCGCCATCACGTTGTGCGCGATCCTGAACAGCCACGCGCGCCTCACACCTTCGGCAGCGGGAGCGTCGGACCACTTACGCCACGCGATCGTGAATGTCTCGCTCACCACGTCGTCCGCGTACATGTCGCCCACGGAGCGGCAAGCAAACCTCCGAACACTTGCTACGTGCTGGCGAAAGAACCCTTCGAAGGAGTCGACGGGCGTGCGGTCGCCGGAAGTCACCGCACCCCCATCACTCAACTAGCACGTTGCCGTGCTGAGGATACGGAACGACGCCGCCCCGGCAGTGGTCGACGCGACCATCGCACCCGGCGCATAGCACTTCGCCGTTCCTGTGCCGCCTGTACCCGAGTACACGACAGCTGCGCGGGCCGAGCGATTCCACACCGACTTCGCCGTCGAGACGCCGGTCGACGACACGGACGTGCTCGTTGTGCTCGCGAACGTCCCCGCGTACCCGGTGGCTCCCCAGACACAGAACGCTGCGGCTGCGCATTGCGATGTCGACGTCGGCCCGATGTCGCTCGCGACGGCGGGACCTCCTGAAGTCGAGCCGAGCAGTACGGCGGCAGCGATTGCGATGAGGCCACGATGCGATGTCTTCACGCGTACATGATCGGGTATCAGACGAGGGCCTGTGACCAGGACTACTACTGCGACGGAACGGTTTGCCCAGTCGTGCGTGTGTCGCCAGTCGCGCTGCAGCGTGCCAGAGGTCCTCTGGGGCGAAGGTCGGCGCGACGCTCTCAACTCGTCGCACCAGTCCATCGGGAGAACCGCCTCCGAGTCGCATGGACGCTAAGGGGGTCTGCTGCACGGATGGGTGACACCTGACCTGTGGGGACGCGGTCCCCGCTGGAAGGATGTGCACCGTGCCCAGGCCCTATCCCATGGAGTTCCGCCGGGACGTCGTGGCGGTCGCCCGCCGTGGCGAGGCCCCGATCAAGCAGATCGCGCACGACTTCGGGATCGCCGAGTCGTGTCTGCGCAACTGGCTGCGTGACGCGGACGTCGAGGACGGCAACCGTCCGGGCGTGACCGCCTCGGAGTCGGTCGAGCTGCGTGAGGCGCGTCGGCGGATCCGGCTGCTGGAGCAGGAGAACGAGGTGCTGCGTCGCGCAGCGGCGTATCTCTCGCAGGCGCAGCTGCCGGGAAAAGGCTCTACCCGCTCGTGAGTGAGCTCGCCGCCGACGGGGTGCCTGTGGCGGTGACGTGTCGGGTTCTCAAGCTCGCCAGACAGCCCTACTACCGCTGGCTCGCAGCGCCTGTCGGTGCGCGTGAGCTCAAGCAGGCGCACCTCGCGAACGCGCTGTTTGACGCCCACTGCGACGACCCCGAGTTCGGCCACCGGCTGCTCGCCGACGAGGCGGCCCGGGCCGGTCTGGTGGCTTGCGACCGCACGGTGTGGCGGATCTGCTCGTCCAACGGCTGGTGGTCGGTGTTCGGCAAGAAGCGCCCCCGAGGTGGCAAGAAGGCCGGGCCGCCGGCGCACGACGACCTTGTGCTGCGCGTGTTCACCGCCGACGGACCGAACCGGTTGTGGCTGTGGGACATCACCGAGCACCCCACGAGCGAGGGCAAGGTCTACCTCTGCGCGATCAAGGACGTGTTCTCCAACCGGACCGTCGGGTACTCGATCAGTGACCGCATGACGTCCCACATCGCGGTGAACGCCCTGGCCAGCGCCGTGCAACGTCGCGGTGACGTGGCCGGGTGCATCGTTCACGGGGACCGTGGGAGCCAGTTCCGAAGCCGCAAGGTCCTGCGCGAGCTGGCCCGCCACGACCTGGTCGGGTCGATGGGCCAGGTCGCCTCCGCGGGCGACAACGCCGCGATGGAGTCGTTCTTCTCACTCCTGCAGAACAACGTCCTGAACCGGCGCCGCTGGACCACCCGCGACGAGCTGCGCCTGGCGATCATCGTCTGGATCGAACGGACCTACCACCGCCGCCGACGCCAAGCGCGACTCGGTCGCCTGACCCCCATCGAGTACGAGACCATCAACACCCCTCAGGTCGCACTCGCCGCCTGAGACCCGCTGTCACCTACTCGTGCAGCAGACCCCACCGCACACGGCGACCGGTTGCTCCGGGGTATCGGTCGGTTTCGGTTCCGGTGCTGGTTTCGGGAGGGCAGCTGCCGAAATGCAAGATCGCTAGAGGTCAGGCATCGGCACCACGTACGGCGACTTGCCGCGACGGCCGATGTGGTACCTGTCGTGACCGATGCCCCCCGGCCTGGGAGCCCGGTGGTGGCGGTGGCGATGGGCCGCCCGGCGCTCCTTGCCGGGCTACAGCGTTACGTCTTGGTGCCCCGCCTCGGTGCCGTCGCTGAGGTACCAGGTGATGGTGAAGTTCTCCATCCTGCCGCCGGCCTTCGCGGGCACGGGCCACCAGCCGGCGAAGTAGCCGTCGGAGACGGTTGTCTCGATGACGACCCCGTCGGCCCGGGTGAGAGTGACTCGATCGACGTCAGCGCCGACGTGACCGTAGGCGGATCGCCACCCATCGTGGCTGAGTCCACCGCTCCACTCCGCCTCGGTCGCGGATGGCTGCACCACGCCGCCCGCAGTCGCCGTGCCGCCCGAGCCGCCACCAAGATCGGCAGTGTCGGGCGTGAGGCACTCGTGCACCGATCCGACGCTTCGTCCCGAGACTTCGCTGCTCAGTAGCGTGTAGGTCCAGGCTCCACGGCGCTCAGCCAGGACGGGCTTCGCGTTCTGGACATCCAGGGCCGCGCCGCCGCTCGAATCGGCGATGAGGCGCCGGCACTCGGCTGCGCTCTGCGCAACGTCGATCCCCGTGACGGGCTCCGGGATCGCCGTCCAGCTGGCGAAGGCCGTGGACGCACCGATCCCGGGCACCACGGCGACGGCCACGGCTAGGGCAACGGCAGCCGCGGCCGGTAGCGCGAGCGATCGCCACGCTGAACGTCGGCGATCGACGTCGACCTTCGAGTCGGCCTCGTCGGCGATGCAGGCATCGAGAAGCGCCCTCGCTGCCGACAGGCCCTCAGTTTGGGTGGGGGCAGGAGCGAGCGCATCGAGGACGTCGTACGCGTCAGGACGGGTCATGGCCTGCTCCTCAAGGGGATCGCTGTCGGGTCGACGGAATGAGCGGCCCGCCGCTCAGAAGGCTCGTCGTCACCTGCGGACTGCGCGAGTCGCCGCCGGGCTCGTGAGAGGCGAGCTCGGAACGCCTCGGGCGAGCAGCCGGCTACGTCGGCTGCTGCTGTGGTCGACAAGCCGTCCCAGGCCGTGAGCAGCAGCGCTTCTCGGTCGCGAGCATCCAGGCCGGCCAACGCGGTCAGCACCCGCGTCCGCTCACCGGCGGCGACGTCCGCCCCTGCAGCTGGCGCGGCTAGGTGGGCAATGCGCGCGAGCTCCACTTCGACTGCACGCTTGCGGTACAGCGACCGGCGCTGGTTGGCGATGGTGTTCTTGGCCACGACGAGCAGCCAGGGCAGCGGCTCGCCAGGTACATCGGCGAGCCGGCGCCATGCGACCAGAAAGGTCTCTGCCACCACTTCCTGAGCGGTGTGCGGATCGACGTGCCGCAGCGCGTACGCGTGAACACGTCCAGCGTTCGCCCCCCACAGCAACTCGAAGCGCTGGGCCTCGAACTGGGCGGTCCCGTCCGGGGGGTCTGTGTTCACACAAGGAAGTGTCCGGACCCCGCCCAGATGTGACAGGGAGGCGCGCACCACCCTCCTGTGGGAAGCCACAAGCCGCCGGAACTGATGGCGCTCTCAACCGGTCAACGCACCATCTGTCAGCTGGACGGTAGCGCTCGGCGGGCGCCGCTGCTGGTGGCGGAGCGGAGTCCTCGTGTGCGCTCTCAAGGGCGTCCTGAACTGAGCGCGCACGACGTGGCTCGCCCGGCCGGTCCTGCTTGCCAAACGTCCGGATCATCGTCCTAGCCAAGCCCTACAACGTTGGCGGAGTGGGCACGATCTAGCGCTGCCTGGGGTGGACCGACCGGCGTGGGCGGATCCGGGGGTAAGCAGGTTTCGGTAGCGCGGCTAGAACCCACCTGAACGTCGGGCGTCCCTTTGCCCTCTTGTGGTCATCGGCCGGGTGTGGTTACTCGTGAGTCGTCCGGGGTCCCTGCCCCGCTGCACGTCATCTCCGATTGCGGCCTCGGCGGGCGGCCCCCGTGCTGGACGTGACCGAGAGGTCGCCTCGTCCCGGTGGGCGCGTCGCTCACCGACCACAAGACCGGCACACTGCTCGCGGCGGCGTCCCGGACCCGACATGTGCCCTGCCTGGGTCCGGGACGCCATCGTTGACGCCCGCACGGACGTCCAGCTACAGAACGGCGTTGCCCGCGTTGCGACGAACGTTCTCGGCGGCATCCTGTGCGGCGTTCTTGCTGGAGAACGACTCCCCGGAGGCGGCGACCTTGTCCGACGAGCGCCAGGCGCGCCATCGCCACGCGCCACCGGCGTCGGTGTAGACCTCGTAGCGGGCCGTGAACGCTCCGCTCTTGAACGCGGCTGCCGCGCGACGGGCGTTGCTGGTCGAGTCGAACGTCTCCCCGGCCCAGGCGACGAGCCGGTTGTTGTTGGCGTAGAGCCACCAGGACGGGGCTCCGGACTGGGTGTTGGCGATCTTGAAGTACACGGCTGTGCTCCTTCGGTTCGGTGTTGCGGCGGTTGACGGGCTCGTGGACTACAGGGCGACCTCCGTTCCGCCGGAGAACGGCGAGTCGTGCAGCTCGAGTCGGGTGAGGGTTGCGTCCGTCGGGATGTCGAAGACGACGGTCCCGGTGACGGTGTTGCCGGGGTTGATCTCGTTGAGGAACGAGTTCGAGTCCGGCAGGTAGATCGCGGCGCCGGAGTCGGCGGAGAACTGCCGGTCCTGGGCGTCGAACGCCTTCTGCGAGGACCCGTCGAAGTACTGGGCCTCGGCGCCGATGTTCGTCACCGTCATGTGCACGAGGACGAACTGGCCCTGGGCTGTCTGCCCGAACGAGTCGGTGCCGATCAGCGGCACGCCGGGCTCGATCGCGGTGACGGTGAACTCGAACTTGCCGTCGCGCACCGGTGTGCCGATCCCGGGGGCGGCGGCCGGCTGGTCGTTGTCGACGGGCGGCTGCGTCTGCTCGTCTTCTGCGGCCGAGGTGGGGGCCGCCGGGTTGCCGGCGCCTCCGCCGGAGGTCGCGATCGAGACCACCGTCAGGGCGACCACCGCGACACCGATGCTCGTAAGGACCTTGTGCCGGGCGAACCACGAGCGCTTCGCGGCGGGCTGAGCGGTTCCAGGAACCGGGTAGGGCGCGGTGGGTGCTGGCTGGTGTTCGGGGAGTGTGGGGTCGGACATCGTGGGCTCCTTGTCGGTGCAACTGGGCTTTGGTGATGTCTCAGAACCTTGCTCGTGGGTACTGGGGGGACGCGTCGGCGAACCGGTCAGACCTGCGGTGCCCGATCGGGTACGTGTGCCCGTCTCAGAGGTGACCGGTCGGCCGAAGAGGCTGGCGTCGAGAGGTCCGTACCCTGGCGCCATGTCCTACGCGCCGCCGCCCTACGGCCAGCCGCCGCCGGCCGCGGTTCGTGCCCACCGGGCACACCCGGGAAGCCCGGGAACCGGTCGCGGTCGGGGGTCGAGGGCAGGCACGGTGGGAGCCGTCACACTCGCCGCGTTCAGCTCGATGGTGGCTGTCTCCTTCAACGCCCAGGCCCGCGCGGAGCCGGGGACGCTGCACCCCGTCGACGGGATCGCGATGCTGGTCGGCCTGACCGCAGCAGGGTTCCTTGTCGCGCGGCGCAGATGGCCCGTGCCCCTCACGCTCGCGGCCGCGGCGTCGGCGGTAGTTCTCCCGTTGGATACCGTCACGGCGCTGATCGCTCTGCCGTGGGTGTTCGCGACGGCGGCGCGTCGAGTGGCGTGGTGGTGCACCGGCGCGGTCGCAGTCGCGACGGCGATCGCCCTATGGCGTGACGGGTCGCGCGACCCGGCCGACATGGTGCTGTCGACAAGGAACGTGGAGACCGGTCAGCTCACCAGCTTCAACACGGTCGGGCTGATCCTCGTGGGGCTGGTGTGCGTGGGAGCTGCCGTGGCGGCCGGGCTCGTGCGGTCGTCAGGCGTGCTGGCGCGGCAGGCCGTCGCGGCATACGAGGGGCAGAGCGCACAGGTCGAGACGTTGCACGACCGGATGACACGGCAGGAGGAACGTGAGCTGATCGCCCGCGAGGTCCACGACACGGTGGCGCACCACATCTCGCGCATCTCTTTGCAGGCCTCCGCACTCGAGGTGCAGAACGGGGCGACCAGCGACGACGTGAAGGCCGCCGCCCAGCAGCGCTCGTCAGCCCAGCAGGCGATCGCCGAGATGCGTGGGCTGATCACGACGCTCCGCACCGGGGACGACGCGTCGATGGCAGGCACCACGCTCGACGACCTGGCGACACTGCTTGACGGTGCACGCAGGCAAGGCCGGTGGGTCACCAGCTCGGTGTTCGTCACCGACGCTCACACCGCACCGCCCGCCCTGACACGTGCGACGTTCCGCATCGTCCAGGAGGGCCTGACGAACGCGCTTAAGCACGCGCCCGGAGAGCCGGTCGAGGTGACGATCCGAGCCGGCTCGATGACCGGCGTCGACGTGCGCATCATCAATCCGATGCCCGCGACGGCTCCGGTCGGGGTAGTCGGTACCGGTTCAGGACTGACCGGCATGAGGGAACGTGCCGCGCTTCTCGGCGGAACCGTCGTCACCCGCATCGACGGCGGATGGCACGTCCTCGAGGCACACCTGCCGTGGGTGTCGCCGTAGCCCGACTACCATCGGCCCGTGGTCCGGGTCTTGGTCGTCGACGACGACGCGTTCGTGCGCAACTTGCTCACGACGATCCTGACAGCCCAAGACATCGACGTCGTCGGGCACGCCACGGACGGTGACGAGGTTGTCGCCGCCGTTCTCGCTCACCGCCCCGACGTCGTCCTGATGGACCTTCACATGCGACGCATGTCTGGCCTCGAGGCCATCGCAGCGGTCAACCAGCTCCCTACGCCTCCCGCGGTCATCGCAGTGACCTCGTTCGGAACCGACGACACGGTTCTGGCGGCCGTCCGGGCCGGGGCTGCCGGGTTCCTCTCCAAGGATGATGACCCGGGACCGATCGCTGACGCGGTCCGCAAGGTCGCCGCTGGTGACGGCGCCCTCGACCACGCCGCGGCGGGAAGCGTGCTACGCCATGTGGCCGCGACCTCACACAACGACCGCACCACCGAGGCACGAGCTCAGCTCGCAGTGCTCACCGCAGCCGAGTTGGAGACGGCAACCTTCGTGCCGAGCGGCATGTCGAACCAGGCGATCGCGCAGCGCACGTTCCGCTCCGAGTCGACCGTGAAGGCGCAACTGAGCAGCGCGATGAGCAAGCTCGGAGTGACCAGCCGTGCCCAGCTCGCCGTCCTGATCGACCGTGCAGGACTTACTGCCGCAGACACCGACTAGCACCGACTCTCGCACCGCACGTGTCGGTGGCGTGACCAGCGTCATCACCCGTCGACGTTCAGGCTCACCCGTCAGCGGCCGATGAGTCGGGCATGACCGCACGTCCCGCACGGTTTTGGCTCGTCTCGCTGACCGCTGCCGCTGCCGCGTCCGTTTCCGCCTGCACGACGACGACCGCTCCGGCTGACCCCACCCCGCCACCCGTAACGGTCACTGTCACCGCCCCGGCACCTGAGGCCACACCCACACCGCCGGCCGAGACTGCGCCTACCGACGCCGCGCCCGCTCCCGCCCCCGCGCACGAGACGTTCACCATGCCGGCGCTCATCGGGGTCAACCTGCAACTCGCGCAGGACCAGCTTCAGGCGCTCGGGTCCTTCGTGCTCGACCAGACAGACGCCAGCACTCTCGGGCGGGTGCAGGTCCTGGACTCGAACTGGCAGGTCTGCGGTCAAGACCCCGCGGCAGGGACGGTCGTGCCGGTCGAGACGGTCGTGGTGCTGGCATCCGTGAAGCTCGACGAGGTGTGCCCGTAGCCGCGCCCGGAGACGGATACGACCGAGGTCCGTACCGGATCGGTTCAGGCGACACCGCATCGCCCCTACCAGCTGACTCGCAAGGAGACGTCATGACCCAGCAGTTCCCCGGGCCGCAGCCGCAGCCTGGTCCGCACCCAGCACCCATGAGCGACGAGCACGCGCCTCACCCTGCTCTTCCGCCCTACGGTGTGCCGCCCACCGCCGCGACCTCTCCGGTTGACCCCAACGCGCCGAAGCGCCCGTGGTACACGAAGAAGCGCGTCATCATTCCCGGTGCCCTCCTTCTGCTCTTCATCATCATCGGGGCGCTGGGTGGGGGCGGTGACGAGGACAGCGATCGCGTCGCCGGCGCGACCCAGTCCGCCGCGCCGACGGAGAAGACCGCGGCGGAGATCGCCGCCGACGCCGAGGCGGAAGCCGAGCGGAAGGCCCAGGAAGAGGCGGACGCCGCCGCCAAGGCCGAAGAGGCGCGCCTCGCCGAGGAGCAGCGTCTGGCTGAGGAAGCAGCAGCCGCCGAGGCCGCAGCCGCTGAGGCTGCCCGCGTCGGGACGGTGTCCCAGCAGAACGCGTACGCCTCCGCCAAGTCCTACCTGGACTTCAAGGGCTTCTCGCGTGCGGGGATCATCGAGCAGCTCACGAGCGAGTACGGCGAGGGCTTCCCGCCCGCCGACGCCGAGTTCGCCATTGCGCGGCTTGAGGCCGAAGGCGGTGTGGACTGGAACGCGGAGGCGGCGCAGGCCGCGCAGTCGTACCTGGAGTTCAAGGCCTTCTCTCGGCAGGGACTGATCGAGCAGCTGACAAGCGAGTACGGCGAGGGCTTCACGCGTGAGCAGGCCGAGTACGGCGTGAACACAACCGGTCTGTGACCTTACGAACCGCCCAGAAGGCTCCTTCCCCGGTCGGGACGGGGCCTTCTGGCCATCAGCTTCTTCGGCACGATCGTGTGCGGCGGCATGTCCGACCTCTGATGGGCCTGGTTCGTCGGGCCGACATGCAGGCTCGCACTTCGTTGGCGCGGATCTCTCGGATGCCGTCGTGGGGGGCAGGTTGAGGCCGCGTACCTCGGACGCCCCGTGACTGCCCGACGGCGACACTGTCTTTCGGGTGTACGGGGGCGACGGCATCCGCTAGACGAGGCGAGCTCGACCGGCGGTTCCCCGGGCTGCGAGCCGCGGCGGACGACCGACCCGGACGGGCTGCGGGCGGCATGCGACGCGCTGCAGCGGACGTGGGACGCGACGGACGCTCGGACCGGCGGCCCGCTGGACGACACCGTGGACGAGCCGGTCGACGGCGAGTGGTCGTTCGCACAGACGCTGCGGCCGCGTGGTTTTCGCGACCGACACGTTCAGGATCCCCGACCCGCATTGCGGCGTGCCCGGACCAACCTGATGTGAACCTCGTCGCGACCGGTGATGCGTCTGTCGTACGCCAGTTCCAGTCGAGCGACCGTCTCCAGTCCAACCCAACGATCGCCTTGGTAGACGTGCCGCAACTGGGTCCATGCGATGCCGCACTCCTCCTCCATCTGTCGGAGAGGTCCCTCGATCCCCGGGTTCACCCGCCTCTTCATCGGTTCCCGGTCCGCCGTGCTCGCCGTGGTGGAGCCTCGTTGTTCAGCCCGCGTCGTCTCCTCGGCGATGAGCGCGTCTACACGTTCATGGACGAACGCGGACACGAGCGCGGCGTAGAGGACCACGTCGCTTGCACCCTGTCGCGGTGAACCGTCAGGCCACTGGTCGTCATCGAAGTAGTCCCGTGGCGCGAGTCTTCGCGGTCCAGTCTGATCAACCGACACACCGCCGTTATAGCAGGTGACCAGCGCCGCTAGCCATCACCAAACGGGTAGCCGGCGTCAATGTCGCTCAACTGTCGCCGCGCGAGCTTCCGGACGAGCGGCTGAGTGTCGAGTCGAAGGCTTTGTCGAATGTCGACAGTCGCCGACGGCGCTGCGGAGGGATACCTACCTGTATAGACGCGGCAAGAGCTGACCTCGCCAAACAAACTTCTGCATCACTATGCATCCGGACAGATGGGTCGGAGGGCAGTGATCGAGGTCGACGCGCGCGGCCCCAGACGTTGTGGACTAACCAATCGGTGAGGCGTAGCGTGCGAAGCGAGGTACAGCACAGTGACCGACTGCCCGGCGTCACTGCTGGCCCGCCGGCGGCAACCGACGGACCAGCAGGCGGGCTCGTCGGCCCGCGACGCTCGACCCCACCTTGATTGGGAGCGACCGCATGACCACCCTCGCACAGACCGCCGACACTGCCTGGCAGTCGCAGCACCAGACAGCGCGCGCCCCCCCGAACCTCGCGGCACCGGGTAGAGCCAGTCGCGCCACGCGCTCCGCAACCAGCGCGGTCCCCGGCAGCACCGTCCTCGCGGGTCACTCCATGACCGCCTGTGTCCGAAGGCAGCACGGCGTCCGGGATCAGCCAGAAGCCACCCTCACTGTTGGGAGTAAGCACCATGGTGAAGCCTGTGTTCCACATCGCCAGCCCCGGGGGCGTGACGCCCTCGACCGCTACACGTCAACCTGAGCCGGAGCCGTGGGTGCAGAACTTGCTCACACTCGGTTCGCGCGCCCACCACGCTGCCGTCCCGGCACGCCGCCCTCGAGCGACGTGCACCGCCCGCCCGAACACCGCGGTGAAGTCGACGCCGGCGAGCTGGACCCGTCGTCCGGGTCAGCCGTATCCGCGACGGTGACACCATCGTGGCGAGAGATCGGCTGTTCAAGGACATCCACGGGCCGCTCTTCCTGACTGCGTTGCAGGACCGCACGGTCACAACCTTCACCCGCCGGGTGGAGAAGGACCTGGCGGCACGGGCGATACCGGTGCGCGGAGGTCCGTACACCGTCGCTGCGCTGGTGGTTCTCGCGTACATGCACGCGGCGGAAGCCAAGCGTGAGCCATCTGAGCGGTGGGCAGGGCACGCCGCCCCACTGACGGCGGAGCAGACTCGCGACATGGCGTTCGCGCTGACCGACGAAGAACTCACGTTCGTCTCGATGTCGATCACACCGGAGCGCCGCGCCGCCGCCGCTCTCGACCCGTCACTCGAGGTCGCTGCGATCAACATGCTCGCTCTGCCGGTGGGGTACGTGCTGCGGGCGAACTCGTCACTCTTGTTCCCAAGGTCGCCTTCCGACAAGACGAGCCGCTAACGCCGGTCACCCTGCAGGGCGCGGTAAGCGCCCGCGCCCTGCAGCGGACCGAGAGCCGGCAAGGGGGCGCGAACCGGCAGAGCCGCTCGCCGCCTACCCACCAGCGTTCGCACACAAACACTCCCATCGGGGCCACTCGCCAGGTCATCAGGTTCAGCCGTTGGAGCGAGCATGCCGACCGCCCAGTACCGAACCGGTCGCAACCGTGAACGTCTCGACCGCGCCTCCAGGGACCGGCACGAGCGAGCCGTGCAGGCCGCCGCGGCCCCGCCTCCGCACCGCCGCACGCAACCCGAGCAACGCGCGCACATCATCGCGACGTACGTGCCCGCAGGGATCGACTCCGCCGAGTGGGAACCCATCCGACAGTTCATGGCGCCACTGCTCGAACGTGCCGCACTGACACCGGCATCCACCCGTCGGATCCTCGCGACCGTTGCCACGACCGCGTTGCGCCCGCAGCGCGCTGGTGCCCCACTGACCGTGGAAACGGTGATCGGTAAGGACGCCGTCGGCTTGTTCCTCAGCACGCGAGGCGCGGGCCTGTCCAACAAGGACCGACGCGACTTCAAGGGCGCCGCAGCCCAGCTCGGGCGCGCGCTCGGACTTCGCGACTACGTGCCAGTCCAGGTCCACCCGGTCGGTCGTACCCGCGCCGCACTGCCGTACACAGCGACCGAGGAACGCCTGTACTACGAAGCGGTCGCCGAGATCCCCAGCCCGGCCGCTCGTGACGACGCGCTCACGCTGCTCAACCTGACCTTCGGTGCCGGGCTGACGTCTGGTCAGGCAGTGGACCTGTGCGGCACGGACGTTCAGAAGTGGGCCAGGCACGTGATCGTGCGGGTCCCTGGTCGTGACGGTCTCATCGACCGGCTCGCTCGCAGCGAGGCCGCCGACCAGCTGCTCGAACGAGCCGCCCACGTCGACACCGCCCACATGGTGCGCCCCAACCTTTCGCGTGGTCGCTGCATCGAGGAGGTCGCAAACGCTATCGAACGTGCCGACCCGTGGCTCCCACGGTTCCGAGTCACCAGCGCGTCCAACGCGTACTGGGTCGAGTTCCTCACGCGCATCGGTGTCGCAGCAGCGTTCGGCGCCCTCGACATCGACTTCTCCAGCCACCGCCTCAACGACCTGCTGCGCGACCACGACACACCAACCCGCGACGCCGTCCTGAATGCCATGTCCGTCATGGCGCCGCACCTACGACAGCACCCGTAGGAGTGGCCATGGCTCTTGGACCGTTCCACCTCATCCCACGCAACGTCGAAGCACGTCTGGAGGCCCGCACCCTCATCACCACGTCCTCGCTGGATGTCTTCTTCGAGCAGCACCTCGAGCGTGTGACGGGTCGTCCCTCCCAGGTCTGGTACACGGTCCGGGCGGTGCTGTCTGGGATGTATATGTCGGTGCGGTTGGCGATGCCGAACGTGAAGGCCATGACACAGCTGCTGTGGCAGATCCGTGACTCGGACTGGCTGCACTGGGCTGGCATGGCCCGCGTCCTCAAGGAGGCCGACTCTCTCGACTACGGCGGGTTCTGCGTCGAGGTCGACAGGTTCCGCTACCTGTACGACGAGATGCACAACCTGATCGACGCGTGCCCCCACCCGCGCGGTGTCCGTGAGGTCCAAGGGGTGCGCTTCGAACGGGAACGAGCCATGACGGCGGAACAACGCGCGGAACAGGCCCGCAAGGACGACCTGCTGCACGAAGCCGCGAACATGTTCCTCGCCGCCAGTCTCGATGGGCTGCGCCCCGCGGACCACAACGGCAGCATCGCCGTCGACGAGATGTACGTCAGATCCCGCATGAAGGCGGGCCGACGGGGATCGGGTATGGGGCCCGACAACTGGGGCTCCGCCGACCCTGACACCGCGTACCTGCCTGACAAGGACAACCCGAAGGACTACCACTGGGAACACCGGGTCGAGACCGCAGTCCTCGGCCAAGACCCCTACAAGCGCCTCATGCCCGCGTACGTCGTCGGCCTCGGCTCACGCCGCGCGACCGGTCAAGACCCAGGCGAAGCAGCGTTGCTCGCCGTCAAAGCTGCCATCCGCAACGGATGGGGGCCGTCGGCTCACGGTCGTGCCCGCTGCTACGTCGACCGGGGCATCGGAATGATGGACGCGTTCGTCAGCCGCATCCTCCAGCACGGGTACCGCCCGTGCATGGCGAACGACCAGCTGGAACCGGTTGACCGCATCATCCCGAAGATGGTCATCGAAGAGGTGACGAGCTTCGGTGTCACACGCACCCGTCAGGTCCCGATCGGCCCGGAACTCATCCGCGGGCTGTGGATCTGCGCAGGAGGCCGATTCCTTGCGGCGCACCGCAACTTGATCGCCCCCGACATGTATGACGAGAACGTCACCGACGAAGACCTCGCCGCTCACCAGGACATCGTCGACCTGCTCAACACCCACACCATGCGGCAGAACCGCCGCCCCATCGTGAACGACAGCTCACCGGACCCGTCGAAGTGGACCGTCACGTTCGAGCTCGAATGCCCCGGCTACGCCGCGCGATGCAACCTCCTGCCGTTCACGATGGACCGCGACCCAGCGAAGTTCCCCACGATCCTGCAACCCCCACCAGCAGAGTCCGCACCGTTGTCCTGCCGTCAACGGATCACCCGCGTCACGATCCCCGCGACGTTCGTGAAGCACACCGACGTCGTCGCCCGTGCCTCGTTCGAGCACGACGACGCGTACGGGTCGAACCGCAACGCCAACGAACGCCCCCACGCCTACTACCGGCGACCCACCATGGGTGCTCTACGGCCGCAGGAGATCGAAGTCATCGGCCGCGCACGCAACTTCATGCTCATCGCCATGGCGTTCGCCGGCACCAACCTCGACCTCACCGCCACCGCACGACGCACCTGGGGCACCGACTGCCATCCCCTCGGGCCACGACACCGCGGACGTGCCCACCGCAACATCCGAATCGCCCGCGCCCGCGCGAAGCGTCCGTGAGTTCCTGGCTGTCGTTCTGACAGTTTGAGGAATGCGCATTCGCGTACCCGGCCGCGCCAGAAACGCCCACATCCCCGATCGCCTCAGCGTTACTGCAGGTGACGACGGTCGCCCGACCGCGGTCTGACAACTTGAGAAATGAGTTCTGGGAGCCGCGAAGGACACCCGCGCTGACCAGGCCGTCCAACCATTCACGGACGGATGCCCGGACGCCACGGGTGATACCGGTCGGCGCACCGACGGCGGACGCGGCAGACCGCGGCTCACGCCACGCAGAACTCGTTGCCCTCGGGGTCGAGCATCACGACGTGGCCGAGCACGGTGCGCCCGGTGTCGTCGCCGTACCGCTCCTCCCGCACGACCGTCGCCCCGGCATCGACCAGGACGTCGACCTTCGCGCGGATCGCGGCCTCCCGCTCGGTCCAGTCCCACGGCGGCTCGCCCGCGACGCGGATGTCGACGTGCAGGCGGTTCTTCGCGGTCTTGGGCTCGGGCACGCGGAGCCAGCTGATCGCCGGGCCGACGCCGTCGGGGTCGACGATCGACGCGCCGTCCGGCTCGTCGTAGCCCGGCTCCGGGACGTACCCCAGCGCGAGCGCCCAGAACGCGGCGAGACGGTGCGGGTCGGCCGCGTCGCCGCCCAGGGTCCAGCGGGTCGCCATGCCCGCACGCTACGACGACGTGCTGACACCCGGGACCAACGGCCGCGGCGCCCGGTGCACCCGGCGAGGAGCGTGGGGGCATGACAGCGATCGTGGTGTTCGAGTCGATGTTCGGCGGCACCCAGGCCGTCGCGGAGTCCGTCGGGGCCGGTATCGCGTCGTGCGGGCTGCCCGCCGACGTCGTCGAGGTCGGGCGCGTCGTGGGCGACGGCGAGCGCGCGCCGTGGTGGCCGGACGACGTGCTGCTCCTGGTCGTCGGCGGCCCGACGCACCGGCGGGGCCTCAGCACGGAGGCGACGCGCGCCGCCGCGCGCGCGCACGGCGACGTCGTCTCGGGCCTGACCGGGCTGGACCGGTGGCTCGCGGCGGCCCCCGCCCGCACGGTCGGGACGCTGCCCGTCGCCGCGTTCGACACCGCGTGGGGGACCTCCGACGGCGGGTCGGCGTCGACGGAGATCGCCGAGCGTCTGCGCGCGCTGCGCGGCCGGCTCGTCGTCCCGCCGGAGACGTTCCGCGTCGTCGGCACGTCGGGCGGACCCGCGCAGGGCGAGGTCGACCGGGCGTGGGAGTGGGGTCGGGGGCTGGTGTCGGCCGTGCGTTGACGGTGGTCGTCGCGCCACCCTCACCCGAGACCGGTACCGGGACTGGGGCGGCCGGCCGGTCACCCGGGCGGCGACATCACGCGGCGTCGCCCGCGTCGTCAGCGCGCGCGGACCGCGTACGTCTGCCCCGCTGCGCGCAGCCGCTCGACGAGGACGTCGCCGAGGCCCGCCGCGGGGGTGAGCGAGCCGGCGCGGTCCGGCAGGCGTCCCTCGTCGTGCGCGAGCGCGAGCGCGGCCTGCCCGAGCATGACGGCCGTGGCGGCGTAGCCGGGGTCGCCGGGACCGGACGCCTGCGCGCGGTAGTGCCGGCCGCCCGCGGTCACGGCGACGAGGTCCATGCGGAACCAGCCGGACTCCCGGGTGGTCGCGTCCGGCCCGGTACCGGCGGCGGGCAGCACGCGGCGCACGAGCGCGCGCGTCGGCGGCAGGGCGAGGGCGGCGACGGCGACACCGAGCCCGGCGGTGAGGCCGAGCGCGGCCACGCCCCCGCGCAGGCCGTGACCGATGCCCATCGCCTCGGCGTACCGCAGGTCGCGGCCGTAGGCCCAGCCCTGCAGCGCGTTGCTGCGCCGCACGACGCGCGTGTTGAACGACGCCATCGGGAACGGCGCGGTCCACCGGCCGCCGGGCAGCACGCGCACCGGCTGCGTGTCGGGCGGCTGGGGCGTCGACGGCTCGGCGGCGCGGTCGGGGCTGAGCGCGTACGGGTCGGCCAGCAGGTGGCGCACGGCCGACGACCGGGCGGCCTGCTCCACGATCCCGACCACGGAGTCGACGGTGCCGCCGGAGACCCCGCCGCGCGCCCGAGCGAGCAGGCGCACGTCGCGCAGCGGCCCGGCGTCGTCGGCGGTGGCCCGCCGGTGCAGGACGAGGACGCCGAGGTCGGACGGCACGGAGTCGTAGCCGCACGCGTGCACGATCCGCGCACCCGAGGCCCGGGCGGCAGGGTCGAACCGGTCGGCGGCCTCCCGGACGAACGGCGTCTCGCCGGTGAGGTCGGCGTAGTGCGTCCCGGCGCGGGCGCACGCCGCCACGAGGGGCAGCCCGTGGCGGGAGTAGGGGCCGACGGTGCTGACGACGACGCGCGCGGACGCAGCGAGTCGCGCGAGCGCGGCGTCGTCGTGGGAGTCCGCGACGACGAGCGGCCAGCCGTGCGCGGACGGCGGGAGGCTGTCGCGGACCTCCGCGAGCCGGTCGGCCGACCGTCCGGCGAGCGCGACGCGGGTCCCGGCGGGTGCGTGCTCCGCGAGGTGCCGTGCGACGAGCCGGCCGACGAACCCGGTCGCGCCGAGCAGGACGACGTCGTGCTCGCGGTCGGTGCTCACGGTTCGACCGCCACCGCGGTCAGCAGGGCCACGACCTGCGCCTGACGGACCAGGAACGCGCCCTCGTCGAGGCGCTTGCGGCGCATCCACGTGGTCACCTCGGCGTTGCACTTGCTCGCGTTGCACGCCCGGCAGGCGGGGACGACGTTGCCGAGCGTGTAGCGGCCGCCGCGCGAGATCGGCAGCACGCAGTCGCGCTGCAGGTCGCCCGTGGTCGCGCCGCAGTAGGCGCAGCCCGCCCACGCGTCGCGCAGGGCCGCCCAGTCCGCCGTGGTGAGGTCGTGGTCGACCTGCGCGAGTCGCCGACGTCGGCGACGGTCCGCGCGGACGCGCCGGGTGCTGCGGGTGGTGGCCATCGGCCCGACCCTACGAGGCCACGGCGTGCGGAGCCCGGCGACATCCCGAGCGACGCCGTCCCGAGCGAGGACCTCCTGGGCGAGCCGACGTCGTGGGTGCGGGCGTCGCCACGCGCGCCGGGCGCGCCGCGCGGTCGACGACGTCCGGGCCGACCCTCTCAGACGAGGCCTGCGGCGACCTCCGCCTGCTCGATGTCGGCGAGCCACGCGCGCTTGCCCGCGCGCCACCCCTCGTCGTCGGTGCCGAGCCGCCAGTAGCCGGAGACCGAGAGCTGCTCGCGGCCCACGCGCCGGTCGGTGCGCAGGTGGCGGCGCAGCTCGCGCACGGCACCGGCCTCGCCGTGCAGGAACGCGCTGACCGGTCCGGGCAGCGGCGGCAGGGCGAGCACGGCCTCGACGAGCGCGACGCCGGGGACCCCGAGCCCGCTGTGCACCCACTGCACGCGGACGCCGTCGGGCGCCGCGAGGGGCAGCTCGTCCTGCGGGTCGTGGACCTCGACGACGACGTGCCCGACGGCGTCCCTGGGCAGCCGCTCGAGCGCGACGGCGATCGCGGGGAGGGCGCTCGCGTCGCCGACGAGCAGGTGTGACGCGGCGGCCGGGTCGGGCGACCAGGCGCCGCCCGGGCCGATCAGGAGGACCTCGTCGCCGGGCTCGGCGGCCGCGGCCCACGGTCCGGCGACGCCCTCGTCGCCGTGCACGACGAAGTCGAGGGTGAGCTCGCGCGTCGCGGGGTCGAACGCCCGGACGGTGTAGGAGCGCAGGCGCGGTGCGTCGGTGGGGTCGAGCGCGGCGCGCACGGTGTCGAGGTCGAGGCGTCCGTCGTCGCGGCGGGGGCGGTGACCGTCGGCGGCGGGCGGGAGGAACACGAGCTTGACGTAGGAGTCGGCGTGCGGCGACGGCTCGAAGGTGTCGAGCCCGGGTCCGCCGACGACGACGCGCACGAACGACGGCGAGAGGCTCTCGGTGCGCAGCACCTCGGCGACGAGCGGGGCGGGACGGGGACGGGCGGGCGCGTCGGTCACCGGGTCACCGTAGTCGTCGCGCCTGTGCGCCGCCGGGTCGCTGCGCCGAGCGCGCGCATCCCACGGGCCGCGCCGGTCCCGGGCGGGGTCGGCGGGAGCGCCCGGGGCAGGGCGTCGTCGCGCGCGCGACCACGCGTGACGCCGGAGCCCGGCCACGCGCGCCCGGCGTCAGCGGTCCTCGGCGGCGCGGTCGAGGTCGGCGTCGAGGTCGGCGTTGAGACGGATGAGCGCGTCGGCGAGGGCGCGGCGGTCCGCGGTCGACCAGCGCCGGAGGATCTCGTCGTACACCTCGGCGCGGACCGCCCGGGTGCGTGCGAGCGCCTCCTCGCCGGCGGGTGTCGCGGTGACGACCGCGCGGCGGCCGTCGGTGCTGTCGCGGCCCCGCGTGACGTACCCGTCCTCCTCCATCGCGACGACCTGGCGCGTGACGGTCGACGCGTCGAGCCGCAGGCGGTCGGCGAGGTCGTTGATGCCCGACGGTCCGGCCACCGTGAGGTGGCGCAGCGCGATGTAGGCGGACCGGTCGAGCGTGCCCTCGAGGCGGCTGCTGCGGCGCCGGTTGCGGTCGGCGAGGCGGAGCAGGAGTGCGACCTGCTCCTCGACGTCGGGGACGGCGTCGTCCATGTCGGCGACTCCTTCACTAGATAGATGTATGATACAGATAATCCCACCGACGCTCGTCTACCCGAGGATCCGCATGGCCTCCCGCCACCACGAACCGCACCGCACCGCCATCTACGCCACCGCCCTCACCGCGTTCTTCGCGATCGCCGGCATCGCGATCGTCGACCCGATCCTGCCCGCCATCGGCGCCGCGATGGGAGCCACGACCTGGCAGGTCGAGCTCCTGTTCACCGCGTACATCGCCGTCATGGCCCTCGGCATGATCCCCGCCGTGCTGCTCACGGGGAAGTTCGGCTACAAGAAGATCCTCGCGACGGGCGTGAGCGTCGTCGCGGTCGCCGCCGTCGCCGCGTCGCTGACCGGCGGGATCGGCGCCCTGGCCGCGCTGCGCGGCCTGTGGGGCCTCGGCAACGCGATGTTCTTCGCGACCGCCATGGTGCTGCTCGTGTCCCTCGCGCAGGACCGCGAGTGGGTCGTCGAGCTCTTCGAGACGTGCGTCGGACTCGGCTTCGCCGTGGGCCCGCTGCTGGGCGGGCTGCTCGGCCAGATCTCGTGGCGCGTGCCGTTCCTGCTGTGCGGCCTCTTCATGCTCGTGGCGCTCACGCTCTCGGTGACCCGGCTCAAGGACCCCGCCGAGCCGCCCGCGCCGCTGCGCCTCCGCGAGGTGTTCACGCCGTTCCGCCGCCCCGCGTTCGTCGCGCTGTGCGTCGTCACCGCCACCTACAACTTCGTGTTCTTCGTCGTCCTCGGCTACACGCCCGTGTTCCTCGGCCTCGACGTCGTCCCGCTCGGGCTCGTCTTCACCGCGTGGGGCATCGGCCTCGCGGTCGGCATCCTCGTCGTCGGGCACCGGCTCGCGCACCGCCTCGGCGCGGTGCAGACCGTCGGGCTCGCCGTCGTCGTCCTGCTCGTCGCGCTCGTCGGCCTCGCCACGTCCGGCGGCACCGCGCAGTCCGTCGCCGTGCTCGTCGTCGCGGGCGTCGCGATGGGCGTCGCCAACGCCAACCTCACCGACCTCGCGCTCGCGACCGGCTCGCCCGACCGCCGCGTCACGACCGGCGCGTTCAACCTGGTCCGCTGGGGCTTCGCCGCCCCTGCGCCGGTCGTCGCCGGGCTGCTCGCGGAGCACGCGAGCCCGACCTCGCCGTTCTGGGTCGGCGTCGGCGTGCTCGGCGTGGGCGTCGTCGCGTTCCTCGTCACCGGGCACGTCATGGCACGCAGCGTCGGGGAGCGCGTGCTGTGGCAGCGCTGGGACCGCGGCGCGCGCGCCGTCGAGCGGACGCCCGAGGAGGCGCTGGGCGAGGTCGTCTGACCTCACACGCGCTCGCCGGCCAGGAGCCGCGTGCCGACCGCGTCGACGCTCGACGCCACGTCGGACAGCACGACGACGCCGCGCCGCGCGGCGCGGTCCAGGCCGACGAACGACGCGAACCCGCCCGTCATGCCGTTGTGCCACGTCGTCGTGCCGACCTCGGTCGAGCGGGTCAGCCAGAACAGGCCGACCCGCTCGGTCGCGTCCAGCTCGGCGCGCGGGTCGAGCGCCCACGTGCTCGGTGCCGCACCGTCGAGCAGCGCCGTCAGCAGCACCGCGAGGTCGGCCGTCGTCGACCGCACGCCGCCGGCGGGTGCGAAGCCGTCCATGGTCCACGGCTCCTGCGGCCGGCCGCGGCGACTCGTCCCGGGCTGCATCAGGTCGTCGGCGTGCGCCGCGGCGGGCGCCGTGGTCGCCGTCATCCCGAGCGGGCCCGTGAGGCGGTCGGCCAGCAGCTGCGCGTAGGTCGTGCCCGCGCGCGCGGCGAGGGCCTGACCGACGAGCGCAGCCCCGAGGTTGGAGTACTGCGGCGTGGCGGTCGTGGCGAGCGGGGTGCGGGCGGCGGCCGTGAGCAGCGCCGCGACGTCGACGCCGTCGTACGGGTTGCGGCCCGCCACCGACGCCCAGGTGCCACGCACCAGCAGACCCGGGTCGACGGGCAGCCGGGGGAGGCGGCCCGCGTGCGCCGCCGCGTCGCCGAGCCGCACGCCCGCCACGTCGCCGCCGCCGAGATCGAGGTGGTCGCCGAGCCGGTCGTCGAGCGTCACCTCGCCGCGGTCGACCGCATCGGCCAGCAGCAACCCGGTCATCGCCTTCGACACCGAGCCGACCTCGAACACCGTCCGCTCGTCGGCGCCGAACCCCGCGAACGTCACGCGTCCGTCCTCCACGAGCGCGACCGCGAGGCGGTGCGTCCGCACACCCGGCAGGGCGTCACGCACCGCCGCGGCCAGCGCGACGTCGCCCGTCATCCCGGCCGCGAGCACCGGGCGCCGTGCCCGCGCCGCGAGCGCCGTCACGACGGCCATGAGCACGAGCACGACGGCGGCCACGACGACGGCGGTCGGCACGGGGCCGTCCGCGGTCGGCACGGCGAGCGCCTCGGTCATCGGACGGTCCTCCGGTCGAGGGCTGCGGGTGTGGGGCGGGGACGCGACGGGCGCGCCACCGCTGGATCGAGCCGGGGCTCGATGACGGTGGTGCGCCAGTGCGTGGGACGGCCGGTCGTCGCGAGGAGGCGACGACCGGCCGTGAGGACGTCAGACGTCGCGTCGCTTCATGAGCACCGCGGCCACGCCGAGCAGCACGACCACCCAGGCCACGAGGACGCCGTAGCCCTGCCACGCGGTGAGGTTCGCGCCGTGCTCGGACATCGAGTTGACCATGTCGACCGTCATGTCGGTCTGCGTGATCTTCGACCCCGCGGTGGCCGGCAGGAACGGGCTCACGTACTGCAGCGGCTCCCACGGGATGGCCGCGACGACGTTCTCGACGACGAGCAGCAGCGCCAGGATCGTCGCGAGCGCCGCGGCCGAGTGGCGCAGCAGCGCACCGATCGCGAACGCGAACGCCGCGATCGTCGCGAGGTACAGCGCGCACCCTCCGAGGACCCGCAGGACCTGCGGGTCGGACAGCTCGGGCGCCAGGTCGATGCGCGACAGGAAGAGGTACGCGACCGCGTAGCCGAGCGCGACCGCGACGGCCGCGACGACGAGGATCGTCGCGGTCAGCACCGCGAGCTTCGACCACAGCACGGGCGTGCGGCGCGGGGCCGCGGCGACGCTCGACCGGATCATGCCCGTCGTGTACTCGCCGGAGATCGCGAGCACGCCGAGCACGACGACCGCGATCGACGCCATCTGCACGGCCGGCAGGAACGGCGTCAGGCCGAGGTCGACCGCCTCGGCACCCGTGGGCGCGTCGTCGATCTGCGTCGACATGACGCCCGCGACGGCGGCGACCAGGCCGACCATCACGACGACGGTCATCGCGAGCGTCCAGATGGTCGAGCGGACCGTCCAGAGCTTGATCCACTCGGCGCGCAGCAGGTGCCCGAACGTCACCCGGTACGGGCTCGCCGACGGCGCCTTGGCCGGCGCGGTGGGGGACAGGGTCGCGGTGCTCATGCGGACTGCTCCTGGGCGGTCGTGGCCGTGCCGGGCACGGTGGCGGAGTGGTACTCGACGGCGTCCTGCGTGAGGCTCATGTACGCGTCCTCGAGCGAGCCGGTCACGGGCGTGAGCTCGTGCAGGACGATGCGCGCGGCGGCCGCGGTCTCGCCGACGCCCTCCGACGTCGCCCCCAGCACCTCGAGCACACCCGGCTCGACGGGGTTGACGGTGACCTCGGGACCGGCGAGGAGCTGTGCGAGCTGCGTCGCCTGCGGCGAGCGGACCCGGACGGTCGAGCGCGTCGCGCGGGCGACGACGTCGGACACCGGACCGTCGGCGATGATCCGCCCCTTGCCGATGACGACGAGGTGGTCGGCCGTGAGCGCCATCTCGCTCATGAGGTGCGACGACAGGAAGACCGTCCGCCCCTCGGAGGCGAGGTACTTGACGAGGTTGCGGACCCACAGCACGCCCTCGGGGTCGAGGCCGTTGACGGGCTCGTCGAGGATGAGGGTGCGCGGGTCGCCGAGCAGGGCGGCCGCGATGCCGAGGCGCTGGCCCATGCCGAGCGAGAAGCCGCCGACGCGCCGCCTGGCGACGCCGTCGAGGCCGGTCATCGCGACGACCTCGGTCACGCGCTTCTCGGGGATGCCGTGCGTCGCCGCGAGCGCCCGCAGGTGGTTGCGCGCCGAGCGGCCCGTGTGGACGGCCTTCGCCTCGAGCAGCGCGCCCACCTCGGTGAGCGGCGACCGGTGCTGCGCGTACGGGCGGCCGTTGACCGTCACCGTGCCGTGCGTCGGGCGGTCGAGGCCCACGATCATGCGCATCGTCGTCGACTTGCCCGCACCGTTCGGGCCCAGGAAGCCCGTCACCTTGCCGGGCTGGACCGTGAACGAGATGTCGTTCACCGCGGTCTTGCTGCCGTATCTCTTCGTCAGGCCCTGTGCCTCGATCATCGTCTTTCCTCAAGTCGGGAGCGTTGTGGCCGTGATCGACCCTAGGCCCGTGCAGACGCGCAGGTCATCCGTCAGAAGACCTGAGATCGAGGTCAGGGTCACCCTGAGGTCGCATCAGGGAGATCGCCCTCCTCCTCCCTTGGAACGATCCGGGCTCCTGCGGCGTTCCGTACGATGGACGCCCGATCTCGGCGCGTCCGACAGTGACCGACCGCCTGCCCAAGCCGTCCCGGAGGACGCCATGAGCAACCCCGTCTTCAGCAACAGTCCCGTCTTCGGGGACCCGAACGACCGGCGCAACCGCGCCCGCGCCCAGGCAGGTGCCGGCAACGGCGCCATGGCGACCCAGACGATCGACGCGGTGACGCTCGACAAGATGTACGAGGCGCCGTCCGCGACCGCGCGTGACACCGGACGCCTCACCTACGACGACGTCATCATCAAGACGGCGGGCCTGTTCGCGCTCCTCGTGGTGAGCGCCGCGGTCACGTGGACGCTCGTGCCCGGCCTGTGGGTCGTGGGCGCGGTCGTCGGCCTGGTGCTCGGCCTGGTCAACGCGTTCAAGCGCGAGCCCAGCCCGGTCCTCATCTCGCTGTACGCCGTCGCGCAGGGCGTGTTCCTCGGCGGCATCAGCCTGTACTTCGAGCAGCGCTCGCCGGGCCTCGTCGTGCAGGCCGTGCTGGCGACGTTCGCGGTGTTCGCCGCGTCGCTGTTCCTGTTCCGCTCGGGCCGGGTCCGGGTCACGCCGAAGTTCACGCGCTGGCTGATCGTCGCGCTCGTCGGCTACCTCGTCTTCTCGCTGGTCAACGTCGTCCTCATGATCTTCAACGTCGGCGGCGGCGAGTTCGGCCCGCTCCGCAGCGGCCCGCTCGGGATCGTCGTCGGCCTCGTGGCCGTCGGCCTCGCGGCGGCGAGCCTCATCGTCGACTTCGACTCGATCAAGCGCGGCGTCGAGATGGGCGCCCCCCGCAAGCTCGCGTGGTCGGCCGCGTTCGGCCTGGTCGTCACGCTGGTGTGGCTCTACCTCGAGCTGCTCCGCCTGCTCGCGATCCTGCGCGGAGACTGATCCCGGGCCGTCGCCCGCGACGACCCCTCGCACGACCTCACCGGCCGGTAGCGCACCTCCTGCGCTACCGGCCGGTAACGTCGTGTCGGTGAAGTACGCCGAGCACATCTCCGAGCTGGTCGGCGGCACGCCGCTCGTCCGGCTGTCGTCGGTCACCGCGGGCCTGAGCGCCACGATCCTGGCGAAGGTCGAGTACATGAACCCCGGCGGGTCCGTGAAGGACCGGATCGCGCTCAAGATGGTCGAGGCCGCCGAGGCGACCGGTGCGCTGCGCCCGGGCGGCACGATCGTCGAGCCGACCTCCGGCAACACGGGGGTCGGGCTCGCGCTGGTCGCGCAGCGCAAGGGCTACCGGTGCGTGTTCGTGTGCCCCGACAAGGTGAGCCAGGACAAGCGCGACGTGCTCCGCGCGTACGGCGCCGAGGTCGTCGTCACGCCCACCGCGGTGCCTCCGGACCACCCCGACTCGTACTACTCGGTGTCCGACCGGCTCACGCGCGAGATCGAGGGCGCCTGGAAGCCCAACCAGTACGCGAACCCGAACGGCCCGGCGAGCCACTACGAGTCGACCGGCCCGGAGATCTGGGCCGACACCGACGGGCGGGTCACGCACCTCGTCACGGGTGTCGGCACGGGCGGCACGATCACGGGCACCGGCCGCTACCTGCACGACGTGTCCGCGGACCGGTCCGAGGCCGACGGCGGTCGCGTGGTCGTCATCGGTGCCGACCCGGCCGGCTCGGTCTACTCGGGCGGCGACGGCCGGCCCTACCTGGTCGAGGGCGTCGGGGAGGACTTCTGGCCCGCCGCGTACGACCCGACCGTCCCCGACGAGATCATCGCGGTGTCCGACGCCGACTCCTTCGCGATGACGCGGCGACTCGCGCGCGAGGAGGGACTGCTCGTCGGCGGCTCGTGCGGCATGGCCGTCGAGGCGACGCTGCGGTACGCCCGCGAGCTGCAGGAGCGCGACCCCGAGGCCGCCGCACGGGCCGTGATCGTCGTGATCCTGCCGGACAGCGGGCGCGGCTACCTGTCGAAGATCTTCAACGACTCGTGGATGCGGTCGTACGGGTTCCTCGCCGACGACCAGGGTGCGACCGTCGCCGACGTGCTGCGCACCAAGACGGGCTCGCTACCGTCGCTCGTGCACACGCACCCGACCGAGACCGTGCGCGACGCGATCGAGATCCTGCACGAGTACGGCGTCTCGCAGATGCCCGTCGTCGGGGCCGAGCCGCCCGTCAAGGTCGGCGAGGTCGCCGGGTCGGTGAGCGAGCGCGACCTGCTCGACGCGGTCTTCTCCGGGGCCGCGGCGCTGTCCGACCGGGTCGACCGGCACATGTCGGCGCCGTTCCCGCTCATCGGGTCGGGGGAGTCCGTGCAGGACGCGCGCGAGGCCCTCCAGAAGGCGGACGCGCTCATGGTCGTCGACGACGGCGAGCCTGTCGGCGTCCTCACGCGCCACGACCTCTTGGGCTTCCTGGCCCGCTGACGCGCCACCCGGCCCCCGCCCTCCCGCGACGACGGGGCGACCCGGGTCTGGGTACCGCTCAGGGGCGTGTCCCGGTCGCCAGGCCCGGGTCGGCGGCCGGTCTCGGCGGGAGGCGGTTTCCTGAGGTCGGCGCGGGCGGGGTAGCGTCCCGACGTGCGCCGTCCGCGGCGCGCTGCGCGTCCGCACGTCATCGCCGAAGGAGCACGATGGCCCTGTTCGACCTGCCCCTGCCCGAGCTCGAGCGGTACCTCCCGGAGCTCGACGAGCCCGCGGACCTCGACGACTTCTGGGCGACCACGCTCGCCGAGGCCCGCCGTCACGAGGTCCTGGTCGACGTGACGCGGACCGACGCGGGCCTGCGCCTGGTCGACGTCGACGACCTGACGTTCGCGGGCTTCGACGGCCAGCCGGTGCGCGCGTGGGTGACCCGCCCGGCGGGCAGTGCGGAGTCGGGCGAGCTGCTGCCCGCGGTGGTCGAGTACATCGGCTACGGCGGCGGGCGCGGGTTCGCGCACGAGCGGCTCGCGTGGGCGACGGCGGGCTTCGTGCACGTCGTCATGGACACGCGCGGGCAGGGCTCGACGTGGGGCAACGGCGGCCACACGCCCGACCCGGCGGGTTCCGGACCGGCGTCGCCGGGCGTCATGACGCGCGGCATCCAGGACCCCGAGCAGCACTACTACCGCCGGCTCATGACGGACGCGGTGCGTGCGGTCGACGCGGTGCGGGCGCTGCCGGGCGTCGACCCGCGGCGCGTGACCGTGGCGGGCATCAGCCAGGGCGGCGGCGTCGCGCTCGCGGCCGCGGGACTGTCCGACGGGCTCGCGGCGGCCATGCCGGACGTGCCGTTCCTGTGCCACTACCGCCGGGCGGTCGACATCACCGACGCGTTCCCGTACGGCGAGCTCGTCCAGTACCTCGCGGTGCACCGCGGCGCCGAGGAGCGCGTGTTCCGCACGATGGCGTACTTCGACGGCGTGCACCTGGCCCGACGGGCGACCGCGCCCGCGCTGTTCTCGGTCGCGCTGCGCGACATGACGTGCCCGCCGTCGACGGTGTTCGCGGCGTACAACCACTACGCGGGCCTGACCGGTGACCGGCCGCGCACGGACATCGAGGTCTACACCTTCAACCAGCACGAGGGCGGCCAGGCCCACCAGCTCGAGCGCCAGCTGCGGTGGCTCCCGTCGGTGCTGTGCGCGTCGGAGGGTGCCGCGTTGGAGACCGCGACAGTCCGCTGACAGGGGTCCGCGGCCCCATCGCGTCGGGATGGCACGGGCGTCGCCGCCGGCTCCGGACCGGGTGACATCTAAGTTACGCACTAGTAACTTACGGTTGCGTAGGTTACGGTCGTGCGATGGACAGCGCGCCGCCTCTCTCGTTCGACCTCCCCCGCGGGGTCCCGCGGGACGTCGACGTCCCCGACGAGCCGCTCACCGCCGCCCTCGACCGCGCCGCCGCGACCTGGCCCGACCGCGTCGCGCTCGACTTCCTCGGCGCCACCACGACGTACCGCGCGCTCGCCGACCGCGTCGCGCGCGCCGCGCAGGTGCTGCTCGACCTCGGCGTCCGCCCCGGTGACCGCGTCGCGCTCGCGCTGCCCAACTGCCCCGCGCACGTCGTCGCGTTCCAGGCCGCGCTGCGGGTCGGGGCGGTCGTCGTCGAGCACAACCCGACCTACACGGCCGACGAGCTCGCGCACCAGCTCGCCGACTCCGGCGCGGTCGTCGCGCTCGTCTGGCAGAAGGCGGTCCCGGCCGTGCTCGCCGGACGCGACCGCACCGACGTGCGCACCGTCGTCGCCGTCGACCTCGCGGCCGACCTCCCGTGGCGCAAGCGGCTCGCGCTGCGACTGCCCGTCGCGAAGGCCCGTCGGACGCGTGCCGCCATGCAGGGCCCCGTCCCGGCCGACATCCCCTCCTGGCACCGCCTCGTCGCCGGCGCGCGACCGCTCGACCCGGCGACCCCGCAGCCCCAGGCGCACGACGTCGCGCTCCTGCAGTACACCGGCGGCACGACGGGGACGCCCAAGGCCGCGGTGCTCAGCCACCGCAACCTCGTCGCGAACGCGATCCAGGGGCACGCCTGGACCGGCGTCGCACCCGGCACGGAGGTCGTCTACGGCGTCCTGCCGTTCTTCCACGCGTTCGGCCTCACGCTGTGCCTCACGTACGCGGTGCGCGTGGGCGCGACGCTCGTCGTGTTCCCGTCGTTCGACCCCGCCCTGGTGGTCGCGGCGCAGCGCCGCCGTCCCGGCACGTTCCTCCCCGCCGTCCCGCCGATGCTCGACCGGCTCGTCACGGCCGCCGAGTCCGCGGGTGCGGACCTCACGTCGTTCACGCACGCGATCTCCGGCGCCATGGCGCTCCCGGCCGAGACCGCGCGTCGCTGGGAGGCCGCGACCGGCGGGCTCGTCGTCGAGGGGTACGGCATGACGGAGACGTCGCCCGTCGCGCTCGGCAACCCGCTCACGCCCGAGCGTCGCCCCGGCACGCTCGGCCTGCCGTTCCCGAGCACCGAGGTGCGGGTCGTCGACCAGGAGGACCCGACGCGCGACGTCGACCCGGCCACCGGCGGCGAGCTGCTGATCCGCGGGCCGCAGGTGTTCCAGGGCTACTGGCAGCGCCCTGACGAGACCGCCGCGCAGCTCCTGCCCGGCGGCTGGCTGCGCACCGGTGACGTCGTGCAGGTCGTCGACGGCAGCGTCGTCCTGGTCGACCGCATGAAGGAGATGATCGTCACCGGCGGCTTCAAGGTGTACCCGTCGCAGGTCGAGGACCACCTGCGCGGCATGCCGGGGATCGCCGACGTGGCGGTCGTCGGGGTGCCGGGCGGCGCGATGGGCGAGTCGGTCGTCGCCGCGGTCGTGCTGGCCGACGACGCGTCCGGGGTCGACCTCGCGGCCGTCCGCGCGTGGTGCGAGCAGCGGCTCGCCCGGTACGCGCTGCCGCGCCGGCTCGTCGTGCTCACCGAGCTCCCGCGCTCGCAGGTCGGCAAGGTCCTGCGCCGGGTCGTGCGCGAGCAGGTGCTCGCGGGCGGCGCCGCCTGACCCCTCGACCCGTGAGGGGCGGTCGTCGGCGAGTCGTGCGTCCGGGCCGACGCCCACACCGGCGTCCGCGGCGAGCGCCGCCCCTGACGTCCCGGCCGCCGTGACGTGCGCGTGCCACCCCGAGCGGGTCAGGCGACGGGGGTGTCCGCCGTCGCGAGCAGGCCGCGGACGAGGCCGTCGACGAGGTAGCGGTAGCTGACGTCGACGTCGTTGGGCATCCCGAAGCCGCCGTCGAGCTCGAGCACGACGAACCCGTGCAGCGCGGCGCGCACCGCGCGGACCGCGTCGACGTGCCGTGCGGCCGGGACACCGAGCCCCGCGACCGTCTCCGACATCAGCGACACGGTCCGGGCCGCGGCCACCTGCACCGCGGTCGCGTCGGCGTCCTGCGGCCAGCCGCCCACCTGCACGGCCCGGTAGCGGCCGGGGTGACGACGCGCGTAGTCGCGCAGGGCGTCGGCCATCGCGCGCAGGCGCTGCTCCGGCTCGGCATCCGCCGGAGCCGCCTCGTCGAGGGTCTCCGTGAAGTCCTCGACGCACGCGCGCGCGACGTCGCGCCGCAGGCCGGGCAGGCCGTCCACGTGCTTGTAGAGGCTCGGCACGGCGACGCCGGCGCGCGCGGCGACGGCGGCGAGCGTGAGGTCGGCGAGCCCGCCGGGGGACTCGTCGAGGACCGCGAGCGCGAGCCCGACGACCGCCGACCGGTCGAGGCCCGCCCTAGGCACGCCGGTCCACCCCGCCCGCGACGCGGTCCACGAGCGCGACGAGGTGCTCGGCGACGGCGGCGGGTGCCTCGTGCTGCGGGTAGTGCCCGACACCGTCGAGCAGGACGGGGGTCACGTGGGGTGCGGTCTGGGCCACGCCGCGCAGCGTAGCCGCCGGGTCCTTCGACTCGGGGTCCGCGCTGCCGGTGATCGCGAGCACGGGGACGGTGACGTCGGCGAGGCGCGTGTCCTCGTGGCCCTCGAGCAGCCGCAGGGCGAGGGTGCGGAGCTGCTCGAGGTGACCGGGCCGGGCGAGGTCCCGTCGCAGGGCGTCGAGGTGGGACCGCACGTCGACCGGTGCCTTGACGAGGGTGCTGTAGAACCACGCCCAGGCACGAGGGCCCCACGGGCGGCGGAGCAGGACGTGGACCTGGGCGCGCACGGCACCCGGCGCGGCGCCGTCGTTGGCGGCGTAGGCGAGCAGCGCGACGCCCGCGACGAGGTCGGGGCGGTCGGCGGCCGCGCGTGCGACACCACCGGCGCCGACCGAGCTGCCGACCAGGACCGCGGGCCGCTGAGGTGTCGCGCCGAGGTGCTCGGCGAGCGCGAGCGCGTCGCCGGCGATCCCCTCGACGCCATGACCCTCGGGGTCGACGGGGTCGGTCTCGCCGTGGCCGCGCAGGTCGAGCGCCGCGGTGCGGTAGCCGTGCGCGTGGAGCTCCGGCAGGACCGGGGCCCAGGTCGAGCGCAGGTCGCCCATGCCCGGCACGAGCACCACGAGGGGCCCGTCGGTGGGGCCGTCGACGGTGTAGGCGAGCCGCCCGAACGGGCGCCGGAGGTGCTGTGTCGTCGTCATGCGGCCAAAGCTAATGCCATTAGCCAACGCGCCGCAAGGGGGTGTGCGCAGCGCGTCACCCCGCGAGGTGCGGCACGATGGACCGGCACTGTCACCCACCGAAGGAGTTCCGTCATGTCCGCAGCGCTGCCCGAGGTCTCGGGGTCGTTCGGCGACAAGCCCACGCTGACGTTCCCCGACGCGCAGCCGTCCGGCGAGCTCGAGGTGGTCGTGCTGTCGCGCGGCGACGGCGAGCTGGTCGAGGCCGGCGACGACATCGAGGTGCACTACCTCGGCCAGTCGTGGCAGGGAGGCGTCTTCGACAACTCGTACGACCGCCGCTCGACGATCTCGTTCGGGATCGGCGTCGGCCAGGTCATCGCCGGCTGGGACGAGGGCCTCGTCGGCCAGCAGGTCGGCTCGCGCGTGCTCCTGTCGATCCCGTCGCACCTCGGCTACGGCGACCGTGGCGTGCCGCAGGCCGGCATCAAGGGCGGCGACACGCTCGTCTTCGTCGTCGACATCGTCGGCACCAGCCGCTGACGTCGACGCGCACCGGCCGCTGACGCGCCGGTCGCCGAGCACGACACGGCCCCCGTCGCCAGCGAGCGACGGGGGCCGTGTCGTGCCCGGACGGGTGTCAGCGGTGCCCGAGCGGTGGCAGCCCTGGCAGCCGTGGCCCGACCGTGTCAGCCGCGCAGCACGTGCCGCGCGATGAAGTCGTTGCGGAACTTACCGTCCGGGTCGGTCCGCGCGACCAACGCGGCGAAGTCGTCCCACCGGGGGTACAGGCGGGCCAGGTCGCGGCCAGGGTCGGCGAACAGCTTGCCCCAGTGCGGCCGCGCGTCGAACGGCTGGAGGGCGGACTCGAGCGTCGGGAGCACCGCCTCGACCTGCGGCTGGAGCGGCTTCCACGTGAAGTGCAGCCCGACCCGGTCGTCGCCGTAGGCCGTGGACAACCACAGGTCGTCGGCGGCGATCGTGCGGACCTCGCTGACCTGGAGCAGCGGCGACACGACGTCGGCGAGGCCGCGCACGGCCGCGAGCGCGTCGACCGCGTGCGCGCGCGGCACGAGGTACTCGGACTGCAGCTCGTCACCGTTGCTCGGCGTGAACTCGAGGCGGAAGTGCGGCAGCCGCTCGTGCCACGGGCCGGGGACGCCGAGCTGCTGCGTGCAGCTCACGGGGTCGATGCCCGGCAGGGGGTGGCGCGGACCGTCGGCGGGCGCCGCGCCGAACAGCTCGGTCCGGCGCTCGTACCCGTCCGCACCGACACGCGTCTTGCGCCACACCTGCTGCACGGCGTCGCCGGTCCAGTCGGTGAAGAGGCTCACGGAGTCGGCGCTCGACGTGATCGCGTCGAGGTCGGTCAGCACCGCGTCCCACGGCAGGTCGACGTGCACCTCCTGCGCGACGAGGAACGTCGGCTCGACGTCGAGCGTCACGCGGGCCGCCACCCCGAGGGCACCGAGCGCGACGACGGACCCGGCGAAGTCGTCGTCGCCACGGGCGACGTGCCGCAGCGACCCG
>NZ_BHYL01000060.1 GCF_003851725.1 Cellulomonas algicola
GCCCCCCCGCCGGGGGACGTCGGGCGGCCGCGGGGAGGGGCAGGCGTCAGCCGCCCAGGAGGTCCTCGAAGGACGGCACCGCGTCGTACAGGCCGACGGGCCGGGACGGCTCGCGGTCCGCGACCTCCTCGGCCAGCTGGCGGCCGGCCCGGCGGATGCGGTCGGGCAGCGGGTTGACCCGGTCGCTGCCCGCGTCGGCCCAGTCGTCGGTCGCGGCGAACACGCCGGTCGGCACGACGTCGGCCCGCAGGTAGGCGAACAGCGGCCGCAGCGCGTACTCGAGCGCGAGCGAGTGCCGCGCGGTGCCGCCGGTCGCGCCGAGCAGCACGGGCCGCCCGACGAGCGCGTCCTTGTCGAGCACGTCGACGAAGGACTTGAACAGGCCGGAGTACGACGCGGAGAACACGGGCGACACGGCGATGAGGCCGTCGGCCCGGTCGACCTTGTCGAGCGCCTCGCGCAGCGGCCCGGACGCGAACCCCGTGAGGGTCATGTTGACGATCTCGTGGGCGAGGTCCCGGAGCTCCACGGTCTCGACCTGCGCGGTGATGCCGCGCTGGGCGAGCTCGGCCACGGTCGCGTCGGCCAGCCGGTCGGCCAGCAGCCGCGTCGAGGAGGGCTGGGACAGCCCGGCCGAGACGACGACGATCGAGCGGTCGCTCATCGTGTCCTTCTTCCTGTACGTGTGCATGAGGTGCTGCGTGAGGTGGTGCGAGGGTGCTGCGAGGAGTCCAGCAGGCTCAACGCGCGACGGCGTCCGCTGCTTCCACGTCGTCCTCGGCGGTCCGGCCGGTCCAGCGGTCGGCGGCCGCGCCCGTGTGAGCGGCGGGCAGGGTGCCGGCGGCACGGGCGGCGGCGACGCGCTCGGCGTGCGACGGCGGGTTCGACGGCACGTGCGCGGGGCGGACGGCCTCGGCCTCGCGGCGCAGCACGGGCACGATCTCCTCGGCGAGGAGGTCGATCTGCTCGAGCACGGTCTTGAGCGGGAGGCCGGCGTGGTCGACGAGGAACATCTGCCGCTGGTAGTGCCCGACCTGCTCGAAGAACTTGCCGTACCGGTCGATGACCTGCTGCGGCGACCCGACGGTGAGGGGCGTCTGCTCGGTGAACTCCTCCATCGACGGCCCGTGGCCGTAGACGGGGGCGACGTCGAAGTAGGGGCGGAACTCGTCCCACGCCTTCTGCGAGTCCTTGCGGACGAAGACCTGCCCGCCGAGCCCGACGATCGCCTGGTCGGCCTGGCCGTGCCCGTGGTGCTCGAACCGCTGGCGGTAGAAGTTCACCATCTGCGCGGTGTGCTCCATGGGCCAGAAGATCGCGTTGTGCAGGAAGCCGTCGCCGTAGTAGGCGGCCTGCTCGGCGATCTCGGGGGAGCGGATCGACGCGTGCCACACGAACGGCGCGACGCCGTCGAGCGGGCGCGGGGTCGAGGTGAAGCCCTGCAGCGGGGTGCGGAACTTGCCGGACCAGTCGACGACGTCCTCGGTCCACAGCTTGCGCAGCAGCGCGTAGTTCTCGATCGCGAGCGGGATGCCCTGGCGGATGTCCTGGCCGAACCACGGGTAGACGGGGCCGGTGTTGCCGCGGCCGAGCATGAGGTCCATGCGGCCGTCGGAGATGACCTGGAGCATGGCGTACTCCTCGGCCAGCCGGACGGGGTCGTTGGTCGTGATGAGGGTCGTCGCGGTCGACAGCACGATGTTCGTGGTGCGGCCCGCGAGGTAGCCGAGCATCGTCGTGGGCGACGACGGCACGAACGGCGGGTTGTGGTGCTCGCCGGTCGCGAAGACGTCGAGGCCGGCGGCGTCCGCGTGCTCGGCGATCGTGAGCATGTTCCGCACGCGCTCGGTGTCGTCCGGCGTGTGGCCCGTGGTCGGGTCGGTGGTGACGTCCCCGACGCTGAAGATCCCGAACTGCATGGTGCGCCTCGTTCCTGCTGCCTCGATCCGGGGGCCCCGCCCTCCGGAGGTTCATGCGTTTGCATGTATCGACCCGCTCAACCCGCCGACGGTGGAACCTATTCCCAGGGTGCCGTGCCCGTGCGGCGGGCGACAACGGGAGGGTCGCGCCGCGCCGACGGGACGGCCCCGGAGGGCTTCCGCACGACTCCGCGGTTACGGTGGTGACCGGAAGGCAGTCAGGGGTGGGGAGGGCCGACCAGCGTGGCCGACGACCAGGTGAAGGTGCTCGTCGTCGAGGACGACGTCGACACCGCCCAATTCGTCCGGACTGTCCTGGAACGTCGCGGTGGCATGTCGGCCACCGTCGTGCACGACCCGATGTCGGCGCTCGCCGAGGTCGCGCAGCAGACGTTCGACGTCGTCCTGACGGACATCCAGATGCCCGGCATGAGCGGGCTCGAGCTGCTCGGCGAGCTGCGCTCACGCGCTCCCGGCGTGCCGGTCGCGGTCATGACCGCGTTCGCGAGCGTCGACTACGCCGTCGAGGCGCTGCGCCGTGACGCGGACGAGTTCCTCGTCAAGCCCGTCGGCGCCGCGATCCTCGTCGAGAAGGTGCGCGCGCTCGCGGCCGAGGGACGCAGCCGCCGCGACGCCGCCGGGCCGACCGAGACCGTGCTGGCCGTCGGCGCGCACCCCGACGACGTCGAGATCGGCGTCGGCGCGACGCTCGCGTCGCACCGGGCCGCGGGCGACACCGTCGTGGTCCTCACGCTGTCGGGCGGCGCGATCGGCGGCGAGATCAACGCACGGCGGCACGAGGCGCTCGCGGCGTCCGCCGTCATCGGCGCGCGGCTCTACCTGCACGACTTCGAGGACACCCGGCTCGACCCCGCGGGCGGGCTCATCACGACGATCGAGCAGATGATCGCCGAGGTGTCGCCGACGATCGTCTACACGCACTCGGTGCACGACCGGCACCAGGACCACCGCGCGGTGCACCAGGCCGTGCAGGTCGCCGCGCGGCGCGTCCCGTCGCTCGCGTGCTTCCAGAGCCCGTCGTCGACGGTCGACTTCCAGCCCGACACGTTCGTGCCCGTCGACGGGTTCGTCGAGACGAAGCTGCAGATGCTCGCGGCGTTCGAGTCGCAGGCGCACCGCGACTACATGGAGCCCGAGCTCGTGCGCGCGACCGCGCGGTACTGGTCGAGGTTCGGCACGGGCCGGTACGCCGAGCCGCTCGAGACGGTGCGGGTCGCGGCGATGATCTCCGGCTCCGGGCGCGGCGGCGGCATCGCTGCGGCCGCGGCGCACGAGCCCGCGCCGCTGGCGCACGACGACACGGGAGGCACGCGATGACCAGGGTCCTCGTCACGGGGGCGGGCGGCCCCGCGGGCGTCGCGGTGATCCGCTCGCTGCAGGCGCGCGACGACGTCGAGGTGTACGCCGCCGACATGGACCGGTGGGCCAGCGCGATCTACCTCGTCCCGCCGGACCGGCGCCGCCTCGTCCCGGCGGGTCGTGCACCCGAGTTCGTCGACGTCGTGCGCGCGATGTGCCGCGAGGACGGGATCGACGTGCTCTACCCGACCGTCGACGTCGAGCTGCCGCGGCTGGCCGCCGCGCGCGACGACCTCGCCGCCGACGGCACGCTGCTCGCGTCGCCCACGCTCGACACCATCGAGACGTGCCTCGACAAGCTCGCGCTCGCGCGGGCCTGCGCGCGCACCGTCCGCGTGCCGCGCACCGAGCTCGTCGGGACGCCCGAGGCCACGTCGGGCTGGGACTTCCCGGTCATCGTCAAGCCGCGGCGCGGCGCCGGGTCGCGCGGGGTCCGGACGGTGTTCACGGCCGCCGAGCTCGACGCCGTGCACGCCGAGGAGGACCTGCTGGTGCAGGAGATGCTGCCCGGCGACGAGTACTCGGTCGACGTCCTCGCCGGGCCCGACGGGCAGGTGATCGCCGCCGTCCCGCGCGCCCGCCTGCGCGTCGACTCGGGCGTCGCGGTCGCGGGGGTGACCGTGCGCGACGACGAGCTCGTCGCGACCGCGTCGGCCGTCGCGCGCGCTGTCGGGCTCACGAGCGTCGCGAACGTCCAGCTCAAGCGCGACGCCGACGGCACGCCCGCGCTGCTCGAGGTCAACCCGCGGTTCCCGGGCGCGATGCCGCTGACCATCGCCGCGGGCGTCGACATGCCGTCGCTCACGCTCGACGCCGTGCTCGGCCGGCCGGTCCCAGAGCGCGTCGACTTCGCCGAGATCGCCAACGTCCGCTACCTCGAGGACGTGTTCCTGCCGGTCGGCGAGGTGCTCCCCGCGCCCGGCGCCGCGCACGTGCCGACCGGCGCGGACGCCTCCGGCGCATGACCGGCGGCCCGTCGCTGCGCGGCGACCACCACGTGCACTCCGCGTTCTCCGACGACGCGGTGAGCACGCCCGCCGAGAACCTCGCCGCCGCCCGGGCCGCGGGGCTCGACACGGTGCGGATGGTCGACCACGTGCGCGTCTCGACCACGTACGTGCCCGACTTCCTCGCGGTCGTGCGCGGTCTGCCGGCCGTCGACGGCCTGCGCGTCCTCACGGGCGTCGAGGCGAAGATCCTCGACGCCGACGGCGGGATCGACGCACCGCCCGAGGTGCTCGCGGCGCTCGGCGGGCCCGACGGTGCCGACCGGGTGCTGCTCGCCGACCACCAGTACCCCGGGCCCGACGGGCCGTGGAGCCCGCGCGTCGTCGTCGAGCACCTCGCGTCCGGGGCGCTGACGCGCGAGGGCGCGGTCGAGACGCTCGTCAGCGCCACCGTCCGGGCCGTGCGACGCGCCGGCCGCGCGCAGCTCGCGCACCCGCTGTCCCTGCTGCCGAAGATCGGCCTCACCGAGGACGACGTCCCCGACGACCTGCTCGACGAGCTCGCCGCCGTCGCGGTCGCGACCGGCACGCCGGTCGAGGTCAACGAGAAGTGGCGCTGCCCCGGACCGCGCGTGCGGGCACGGTGGGCGGACGCGGGCGTCGCGCTCGTCGCGTCGACCGACGCGCACGTCGCGGACGACGTCGGCCGGTACGCGTGGCTGCGCGAGGCCGTCCGGGAGGGCGCGTGACCACCGGACGCGCGACGTGCCGGGCCGCGACGCGCCCGATGTGCTGCGGTGCGAGGCCGCGGACGGGCAGGCTGGACGCATGACCGACGACGACACGACCGTGCGACCCACCGAGCCGGGCGCGGGCACCCGCGTGCTGGTCGTCGACGACGAGCCCGACGAGCGCGCGCTGCTCGCGACCCACCTGCGCCGCGCGGGCTGCGAGGTGCTCGAGGCGCCGTCGGCGGAGGCCGCGCTCGCCGACGAGCGGCAGCTCGACGTCGACGTCGCGTTCGTCGACCTGCGCCTGCCCGGCATGGGCGGCTGGGAGCTCGTCGAGGAGCTGCACCGGCTCCGTCCCGGCCTGCCGGTCGTCGTCACCTCGGTGCTCGACGCGCACGACTACCCGGACGTCGAGGCGACGCTGCCGAAGCCGTTCGTCGGGGAGAGCGTGCGCGCGGCCCTCGAGCAGGCGCTGCCGGACAGGGCGCGATGACGTCCTCCTACCGCGCCGCGATCCCACCCGTGCCCGCGGGCGGCGGCTCGCGGTTCCTGACGAAGATCGCGTCGCGCCTGGGCGACGACGCGAACGTCGTCGAGCGCCAGCTGCCGTTCCTCGGCGTGTACCTCGTCGCGGTGCTGACGCTGTGGATCCCGTCGATCCCCGTGACCGTGCCGTGGGCCGTCTGGGTGTCGGCGGCGATCGCGGTGCTGCTCGCGGTCGTCGCGCGACTCGTGCACTGGCGCGACGAGCCCGAGTGGACGCAGGACCTGCTGCCGATCATGCAGATGGTCTGCGTCGCGTTCCTGCGCGCCGGCACGGGCGGCGTCGGCTCGATGTACACCGTGATGATCTTCCTGCCCGTGCTCGCGCTCGCCGCGCAGCGCGGGTGGCGCGGCCCGATCATCTCGACCATCGGGGTCAACCTCGTCATCCTGCTGCCGCCGCTGCTCGACCCGAACGCCGACTTCGGGACGCTCGTGCTGGTCCGTGGCCTGTTCGTGTCGCTCGTGGCGCTGGTCGTCGCCGTCACCGCGCACGAGGTGACCGAGCGGCTGCGCGCGCGCACCGAGGCCGTGTCCGTCATGCGCGACCGCGAGCAGGAGATGGTCGAGCGCATGCGCGCCGACGCGTTCGAGCTCGCCCGCGTGGCCGACGCCCGCCGCGCCGCGCGCGACGAGCTCGTCTCGATCATCGACTCCGCGACCGAGCAGGCGATCATCGCGACCGACGCGACCGGGATGATCCGCGTCTTCAACGCGGGTGCCGAGCGGCTGCTCGGGTTCGGTCAGGGCGAGGTCGTCGGCAAGAGGCGTATCACGGACCTGTACGCCGACGTCGTCGAGCCGACGGGCAACCAGCCGCGCGCGCCCGGCTCGGTCGCCGCGCGGCTGCTCGAGTCGATCGTGACGGCCGGGGACGACGGGCGCGCGTCGCGCGACGCCACGTACCGCCGCCGCGACGGGACCGACGTGACGGTCAAGCTCGCGGTGACCCGACGGCTCGACGTCGACGGCAGCATCGCCGGGTACGTCGTCGTCGCGACCGACGTCACGGCCGAGCGCGAGGCGTCGCGGCTCAAGGACGAGTTCGTCAGCCTGGTGAGCCACGAGCTGCGCACCCCGCTGACGTCCGTGCTCGGGTACCTCGAGCTGCTGCTCGACGGCACCGACGAGCTCACCGAGGAGCAGCGCAGCTACCTCACGGTGATCGAGCGCAACGCGCGCCGCCAGCTCCGTCTGGTCGGCGACCTGCTGCTGACGGCGCAGGTCGACGCGGGCACGTTCGCGATCTCGCCGCGCGGCATCGACCTCGCCGACGTCGTGACGGGCTCGGTCGCGTCCCTCGGCCCGGTCGCCGAGCAGGCGGGCGTGCGCCTCACGACGACCATCGCGCCCGCCCCGGTGACCGCCGACCCGGGCCGGCTCTCGCAGGTCGTCGACAACCTCGTCTCCAACGCCGTGAAGTTCACGCCCGCGGGCGGCGACGTGCACCTCGAGGTGGGGCCGACACCCGACGGCGGCGCGGCCCTGTCGGTGCGCGACACGGGCATCGGCATCGCGCCCGACGAGCTCAGCCGCCTGACGACCCGGTTCTTCCGCGCGACGTCCGCGACGCGCCGCGCGATCCCCGGCGTCGGGCTGGGGCTCGCGATCGCGCGGGCCGTGGTCGACGCGCACGGCGGGCTGCTCGACATCGAGAGCACGCTGGGCGAGGGGACGACGTTCGTCGTGACGCTCCCGGCGGCCCCGCCGCCCGACGCGCGCGCCTGAGCCGAGACCCGACCGCCTCCTCCGCCGGCCACGCGCGCCCTGCCTGCCCGGCCCGGCGAGCGCCGGTACCGGACGAACGAGATGTATCTGGACACCTGCCCGGGATTCCTTCTGCCCGTGCGCCCGACGCGGCGCCCTCGTGACAGCGCACGGAACCCCGTGCCGGACCCGAAGGATCACCCATGTCGTTCGTCAGCCCTGCCCTCGGACCGGACCCCCGCCCGACCGGCGCCGCCGCCGTCCGCGCGCTGCGCGACGCCGTCCCCGCCGTGCACCTGCCCGGCACCGACGGCTACGCGCGGCTCACCGCGACCTCGAACCTCACGCGCCGTGTGAGCCCGCTCGCCGTGGTCGAGGCCACGGGCGCGGCGGACGTGAGCGCCACGCTGCGCATCGCCGCCGCGTTCGGCGTCCAGGTCGGCGTGCAGAGCACCGGCCACGGCGCGACCGAGGAGATGCGCGACGCGCTCCTCGTGCACACCGCCGCGCTCGACGAGCTCACGGTCCACCCCGAGGAGCGCTGGGCGCGCGTCGGTGCGGGCGTCCGCTGGGAGCGGGTGCTCGAGGCGACCGCACCGCACGGGCTGGCAGCCCTCTGCGGGTCCTCGCCGGACGTCGGCGTCGTCGGTCTGCTCACGGGTGGCGGGCTCGGACCGGTCGCCCGCTCGCACGGCCTGTCGTCGGACACCGTGCGCGCGTTCGAGGTCGTCACGGGCGACGGCGTGCTGCGCCGCGTGACGCCCGACGAGCACCCGGACCTGTTCTGGGGCCTGCGCGGCGGCAAGGGCACCCTCGGCATCGTGACCGCGGTCGAGATCGACCTGATCGAGCTGCCCGAGCTGTACGCGGGCGGCCTGTGGTTCGCCGAGGCCGACGTCCCCGCGGTCCTGCGCACGTGGGGCCGGTGGTGCGAGCTGCTGCCCGAGGAGGGCACCACCTCCGCCGCGGTCATGCGGCTGCCCGACATGGACCCGTTCCCCGCACCGCTGCGCGGTCAGGTGACGCTGCACGTGCGCTTCGCCTGGACCGGCGACCCGGCGGTCGGTGAGGAGATGGTCCGGGCGATCCGCGCGGTCGCCGCACCCGTCCTCGACACCGTGGGCGTCATGCCGTACGCCGCGCTCGGCGCGATCCACGCCGACCCGGTCGAGCCGCTGCCGCTGCACGAGTCGCACCACCTGCTGCACGGCTTCGGCGTGGACGGTGCCGACCGGCTGCTCGAGCTCGTCGGTCCGGGCGTCGACTCGGCGCTCGCCGTGGTCGAGGTCCGGCAGCTCGGCGGCCGCGTCCGCGAGGGCGAGCCGTGCGCCTACGCGCACCGCGACGCCGCGTACAGCGTCTTCGCGGTCGGCCTCATGATCCCCGAGGTCGCGCAGGTCGTGACGCGGGACGCCGCGCGCGTCGCGGACGGGCTGGGCCCGTGGGTCGCCGAGGGCGGCCTGCCGAACTTCACCGACGCGGCCGGCACGGCGTGGGCGGACCGGGTGTTCACCCCGCTCGTCGCGCGCCGCCTGCGCACGCTGGCCCGTACGTACGACCCCGCGGGCGTGCTCCTCGCGGCTCGCGGCGTGCGCGCCGCCTGATCAGTCGCGGGCGTCCCCGCGCGTCGACCACGGACCGGACGGCGCGCGCGGGCCGTCCGCACCGTCGGCGGGGCCGCCCGGACGGCCGGCGTCGGGGGACAGCCGGGGAGTGCGGCCCGGGACCGTGCGGGAGGCCGCGGTCGGTCCGTCGGTGCCGGCGCCGGCCTGCTGCACGGGGTCGGTCGAGGTCCCCGCCGACGGGTCGGTCGTCGGGTCCGTCGTCGGCGTCGGGGTGGGCGTGGTCGTCGGGCCCACCTGGTAGCGGATCTCGACCGTCGCGTGGTCGGTGAACTGCGCCTGCGTCGACCCGACGAAGGGTGCGACCAGCGCAGCCGCCGCGAACGCGAGCACCACGGCCAGGCGCACCCACGACCCGCGGTCCGCCGCGAGGAACGGGTGCCGGCCGGCCGGCACGGTCGCCTCAGTCGAGGAGGAGGTCATCGAACCTCCTCGCGTCGGCCTGGGCGCTCGCGGCGGCGGCCCGGCGCTCGCGTCGGCCGTCGGTGACGGCCAGGAGCTCGAGCGTCGCGAGCGACAGCAGCGGCGGCACGAGCATCACGGCGCGACCGGTCGCGGACGTCGACCACTGCAGCACCCAGCCCCATCCGCGGTGCACGTCGAGCACGACGCCGCGCACGCGCGTGATGGGGATCGCGTTCGGGTCCGCCTCGGCGTTCGCGTCGCCCTTGGTGAACACGTACGGCTTGGTGACGGGCGCGCCGTCGGCGCCGATCTTCGGGACGCGCTCACCCGTCTCCGGGTCGTCGACGAGCTCGGGCAGGTGCCGCAGCGCGACGATCCGGTGCGTGACGAGCTGCTGCGACCCGACGGGCCAGAACGAGACGACCTGGCCGACCTTGAGGTCCGACTCGCGCGTGATCGCCTGCAGGACCACGGCGTCGCCGGCCTCGAACTTCGGCGCCATCGACCCGGACGTGACGATGAGCAGCCGCTCGTCGTTGACCTGGTACCAGAGCGGCACCAGCAGCGACGCGGCGTACGCGGCCCCGCACACCGCGACGACGGTCCAGAGCGCGGCGGACAGCACGCGGCGCCAGACCGGGCGCGGGGCGCGCGGGGTCCGGGTGCGTGCGGGCACGCTCGGCATCCGTCGGTCGACGGCGGGCGCACCGGGGGTGCGCCTGCGGAGCCTCATCGCACGGGACCTCAGGAGGAGGACGTGCCGTTGTTCGCGACCTGCTCGGCCTGCATGCGCAGGGAGAGCGCGAGCGCCGTGTCCTGGTAGCTGTTGTCGGCGCCGATCGGCAGGTGGACGCGCACGCACAGCGTCTCGTCCGTGCCCGCGCCGAGGTCGCGGTCGTCGGTGTCCGGGCCGGTCGCGGCGCTGCCGACGATCGCCGTGAAGTCGGTCGCGAGCGGGGTGGCCGCGCCGTCGACGGCGCCGAGCTGTGCGGCACTCGCGACGCCGGCCGCGTCGCACTGCCCGGTCTCGAAGATCGCGAGCTGCACGACGTTCCCGAGCGACTGCGGCGTGGCGCCGTCGGCCAGCGTCGGCGCGGGGGCGGGGCCGGTCGCGAGCGTCTCGGCGCGGTACTCGATCGCGTACCGCAGCTGCAGCGAGCCGTCGTTGCTGACGGTCACGGGCGTGTAGACGGTGTCGCCGGGCGCCATGCCGCCGGGCGGCAGCGCGAACGACGTCGCGCCGACCGCGAGGTCCACGGTGCCGGTCGAGATCTCGGCGCTCGTCGAGTCGGTGTCGCTGAACAGCGCCGACGTCGTGAGCGACGTCGCACCGACGACCGCGAGCCCGACGATGCCGACCGTGGTCCACATCCGGCGACGTCGCGGCCTGTCCCGCTGCGGCGGGGCGGGGTCGATCATCTCCTGGAGCAGGTCGTCCATCATCGGGGGCACTCCTCGGGCATCGTGCGCAGGCAGGTACGGGCCGGACGAATCACCATCGGCAAACGGGTGGCGCGGGTTGAGGCATCCGGGTGAGATTCACTCGTTCGAGTGACGAGTGGTCTGCGCCGTCCGGGGGCGTCGCCGCCCGCCCGGACGTGAACCCGCAGGTCGCGTGGACTCGTCGGCCCCGCGACGCGGTGTGGGGACGAGCGTGCCGAACGTGAGGTCGGCCGGCGGGACCGCGCGCGAGTAGAGGAAGCCCTGGGCCTGGTCGACGCCGAGCCGCGCGAGGATCTCGGCGGTGTGCTCGTCCTCGACCCCCTCCGCGACGACGCGCAGCCCGAACGAGTGCGCGAGGTCGACCATCGCGCGGACGACGACCTCCGAGCCCTCGCGGCCCCCCGCCTGGAGGTCCGCGACGAACAGCCGGTCGATCTTCAGCTCGTCGACCGGGAGGTCGCGCAGCTGCGAGATCGACGTGTTGCCGATGCCGAAGTCGTCGATCGCGACCCGCACCCCGAGCTCGCCGAGGCGCTCGAGCACCGGCACGACGCGCGACCGGTCGGCCACGAGCGCGGTCTCGGTGATCTCGACCTCGAGCAGCTCGGCGGGCACCGCGTGCTCGTCGAGCAGCCGCTCGATGAGGTCGACCACGTCGGTCGACGCGACGTCGTGCGCGGACAGGTTGACCGCGACCGGCGTGCTCCGGCCGTCCTGCGACCACTGCGCGAGCTGCCGGACGCACGCCGTGAGCGCGTACCGGGTGACGTCGTGGATCAGGCCCGACTGCTCGGCGAGCGGGATGAACGCCGCGGGTGCCAGCAGGCCGCGCGTCTCGTGCCGCCAGCGCATGAGCGCCTCGAGCCCGACGGTGCGGCCCGTCGTGAGGTCGACCTTCGGCTGGTAGTGCATCTCGAGCTCGTGCGAGTCGGGGCTCGCCGCGTCGAGCGCACGGTGCAGGTCGCCCAGCAGGACCAGGCGCGCGGGGGAGGAGTCGTCCTCGTCGAGCGAGTAGACGGCGACGCCCGTGCGGCGGTGCTTCGCGGCGTACATCGCGACGTCCGCCGTCCGCATGAGGGACGACGCGTCGCTCGCGTGCTCCGGCAGGCACGCCACGCCGACCGACGTCTCGACGTGCAGCGCGAGGTCGCCGAGCGGGAACGGCGTCGCGAACAGCCCGCGCACGCGCCGCGCGAGCCGCTCGGCGTTCTCCACCGAGCGCACGTCGGGCAGCAGGACCGCGAACTCGTCGCCGCCCAGCCGTGCGACGACGTCGTTCCCGCGCAGCGCGCCGCGCAGCCGTTCCGCGACCTGCTCGAGCAGCTCGTCGCCCCGGTCGTGGCCGAGGGAGTCGTTGATGTCCTTGAAGTGGTCGATGTCGAGCATCATCAGCCCGACGCGCGTCCCGTCCTGCTGCGCCTCGGCGATCGTGCGGCGCATGCGGTCCGCGAGCATGCGCCGGTTCGGCAGGCCCGTGAGCGAGTCGAGCAGCGCGAGCCGGGCGTTCTCCAGCGCCGTCGCCTGCAGGCGGCGCGACGTCGTGAGCACCGTGCGGAACAGCAGCACCCACAGCAGCACGAGCCCGACGCCGACCACGATGCCGACCGTGCGCACCGCGTCGCCCACCGCGTCGGCCGAGCCGGTGTGGTCGAGCATGACCTCCGCGGCCCCGACGACCTCGCCCGCGTCCGTCGCCTGCCCGTCCGCGGTGAGCGTGTCGCCCGCGGTGACCGGCACGTACACGTCGAGCACGTCGGTCTGCGTGCCGCTCGCCTCGCCCTCGTCGCCGCGCACGTCGGTCACGACCTTCGCGTCCGGCTCGCCGGTGCGCATCGTCGCGTCGAGCCGGTCACCGTCGGGGAAGCCGCTCGTCGTGCGGTCGGCGGTCGAGAAGATGAGGGTCCCGTCCTGCGCCCACAGCCGGACCTCGACGACGCTGTCCGCGAACCCGGCGACGGCCGCGCGCACCGCGGCGTCCTGCTCGGGGGTGAGCGCGGTGGCCATGACGAACGAGTCGGTCGGCACCTGACCGGTCGCGTACGACTGCACCGACTCCGCGGACGCCATCCCGTCGCGCGTGGACTGCCGCTCCATGACGTTCGCCGACACGACGACGAGCGCGAGCCCGAGGACCGTCATGGCGACGACGCTCACGACCGCGAAGTAGCGCGTCAGCGACCACGGTCGACGGGTACGGGGCACGCGGACCTCACGGGCGGGAAGGACGACCGGGGGCGAGTCGGTCGGGTTCGGCGGCTTTCGGTCAGCGCGGGAGGAGCGTGCGCTACGGGGCACCGTAGACCGAAGTGCCGAGGAACTGCGAGACGCGCTGGTCAGCGACCCGTCCGGCGCGTCGGGAACCGGTGGCGCCCCTGCCGTGTTGCACCGGTCGGGCGCCGCACCGCGCGGTTCCCACGAGGAGGACGAGATGGGCTACGAGGTCGAGAAGACCGACGAGCAGTGGGCCGCCGAGCTGGCGCCGCAGGAGTTCGCGGTGCTGCGCCGGGCGGGCACCGAGCGCGCCTGGACGGGCGAGCTGCTCGACGAGAAGCGGGTCGGCGTGTACCGCTGTCGCGCGTGCGGCAACGAGCTGTTCCGGTCCGAGACGAAGTTCGACTCGCACTGCGGTTGGCCGAGCTTCTTCTCGCCGCTCGCCGAGGACCGCGTCGAGCTGCTCGTCGACCGCAGCCTCGGCATGGTGCGGACCGAGGTCCGCTGCGCGCGCTGCGGGTCGCACCTGGGGCACGTCTTCGACGACGCGCCGCAGACCCCGACGGGTGACCGCTACTGCATGAACTCGGTGAGCCTGACGTTCGAGCAGAGCGCCTGACCGCCAGGCACGAAGCCCCCGTCGCGGGACGATCGGGGATCACCCCGACGGGGGCCGTCCGGATGGTCGACAGACCTGAAGTCCGGGCCCGTTCCTGCCGATAATGCTGACGTGGACGAGCTGCTGACGGTGAGACGGTGGCGCCGCTACGGCGCCGACCGTCTTTTCGTCACGCAGGAGACCGGCGCACCCGTCGGGTCCGTGGACCTCCAGTCCGGCGAGGTCGTCGTCGAGCACCCCGCGCTGGAGGACGGCGTCCGCATGGCCGCGCAGGCGTGGCTGCGCGCGGACCTGCGCACCGACACCGGCGCGCTCGTGCTGCCCGTGCCGGCCAGCGCGACCGACGCGCTCGACGCGCTCGACCAGGCCGCGCTCGAGGCGTGGCTCGGCACCGTCTCCGCCGACGCCCCGTCGCTGCCGGCGTACCGCGGCGAGCGCGGCAGCTCCGTGCGCACGCGCCTGTCCCGGCTCGTCGACGAGGGCTGGCAGGTGCTGCACGACGTGCCCGTGGGCCGGCAGGGGTCGGTGCTCCAGAACCTGCTGGTCGGGCCGGGCGGCATCCTCGCGGTCTCGGAGCGCGACCTCACCGGCTCGGAGGTGGTCGTCGAGGGCCGGTTCATGACCGTCGACGGCGAGCCCGTGCCGTACCTGCGTGACGCCCGGCTCGAGGCGTCGCGCGTCCAGACCGCGCTGCTCGCGGCCGCGTGCGCGGGCGTCGTCGTCCGCGCGGTGCTCGTCGTGCAGGGACGCGTGGAGGTGCGCTCGCCGGGCGGCACGGACGACGTGCTCGTCGTCCCGCGGACCGAGGTGCCGGGCATCTTCCGCCGCATGGCCCCGCGGCTCGGGGCCGACCGTGCCGCCGCGATCGCGACCATCGCGGGACGACGCACGACCTGGTCGCGCTGACCCGTCTGGGTGCCAGCACCTAGTTCGTCCGGCGTGTCGGGCAGCTGTCCAACGATTTCGCCCGCCCGGGTACCCCTGGTGGGGCGAGGATGGGGGACGTGGTCGAGGAGAACTTCGCGAGGCTCGAGCGAGAGCTCGGTCTGCTGCTGCGCCGGGCGCACGCGTCGTCGGCGGCGCTCGCGCGCGACGTGCACCCCGACCTGGAGCCGTCGGCGTACGTGCTGCTCGGGCACATCGAGGCGACGCCCGGTGTCCGGGCCAGCGACCTCGCGACGTACATCGGCGTCGGCCGCGGCACGATCTCCCGCCAGCTCGCGCGGCTCGGCGCCATCGGCCTGGTCTCGCGCCGTCCCGACCCCGAGGACTTCCGCGGCCAGCTGCTCGACCTCACCGACGAGGGGCAGCGCCGCCTGTCGGCCGCGCGTGCGGCCCGGCGCGAGTTCCTGCTGCGCGCGCTCGACGGCTGGAGCGCGGAAGAGGTCGACGCGCTCGCCGAGCAGCTCGACCGGCTGAACTCGGCGCTCGCGGCGATCCGCCAGCACGACTGACCTCTCGCACGCGCCGACCGCCTGGACGCGCCGACGGCCCGCGCCGCGCTGACCGCCCGGTCGCGCTGACCTCCCGCACGCGCTGACCTGCCGCACGCACAGACGCCACGCGCCGCCCCCGGGCTTCCCGGGAGGCGGCGCGTGGCGTCGGTGCGCTGAGGTCAGGCGACCGTGGCGGGCGCCTTCTCGTCGACGTCGGCGTCCTGCTCGAGCCGCTGCTCGATGCCGGACTTGCGGCCGAGCGGCACCTCCTTGAGGAACAGGACCGCGACGAGCGAGATCAGGGCGACGGGCGCGGCGACGAGGAACAGGTCCGCGATCGCGTCGCCGAAGGCCCGCTCGACGACGACCCGCACGGGCTCGGGCAGCGTGGCCAGGTTGGGCAGCGTGCTGGTGCCGCCGGCGCCGAGCGCCGACGCGTCGATCCCGATGCCCTTCAGGCCGGAGACGATGAGGTCGCCCACCCGGTTGGCCAGGACGGCGCCGAGCGCGGACACGCCGATCGCGCCGCCGAGCGTCCGGAAGAACGCGACCGTCGAGGTGCCGGAGCCGACCTCGCGGACGTCGAGCGTGTTCTGCACGGCGAGGACGAGGTTCTGCATGAGCATGCCCACGCCGGTGCCGAGGATCACCATGTAGAGCGCGACGAGCGTGAAGCTCGTGTCGTAGTGGATCGTGCCCATGAGCACGAGGCCCGCGGTGAGGACGGTCGCGCCGGCGACCATGAAGCCCTTGTACCGGCCGGTGCGGCTGATGATCTGGCCCGACAGCGTCGAGGCGACGAACACGCCGACGACCATGGGGATCGTGAGCAGGCCGGACTCGGTCGGCGTCTTGCCGCGTGCGAGCTGCATGTACTGGCTGAGGAACACCGAGGTGCCGAACAGCGCGATGCCGACCGCGACGGACGCGATGACCGACAGGACCAGCGTGCGGTTCTTGAACAGGTGCAGCGGGATGATCGGCTCGGCGGCGCGGGACTCGGCCCACACGGCGAGCGCGAGCAGCGCGATCGAGCCGCCGACCATCGCGGCGGTCTGCCAGGACGCCCAGTCGAACGAGTCGCCGGCGAAGGTGACCCACAGGAGCAGCAGCGCGATGCCCGCGGACAGCAGGGCCGCGCCGAGGTAGTCGATCTTCACCTGGCGGCGCTTGAGCGGGGGCAGGTGCAGCGTGCGCTGCAGCACGATGATCGCGGCGACCGCGAACGGCAGGCCGACGAAGAAGTTCCAGCGCCAGCCCGGGCCGTCGGTGATGAGGCCGCCGAGCAGCGGGCCGCCGACCATGCCGATGCCCATGACGCCGCCCATGAGGCCCATGTACCGGCCGCGCTCGCGCGGGCTGATGATGTCGGCGATGAGGACCGTGCCGAGCGCGGTCAGACCGCCGGCGCCGATGCCCTGCAGGGCGCGCATGCCGATGAGCATGCCGGTGGTGTGCGAGAGGCCCGCGAGCGCGGACGACACGACGGAGATGACGAGCGCGAGCTGGATGAGCAGCTTGCGGTCGACGAGGTCGGCGAGCTTGCCCCAGATCGGGGTCGTGATCGTGGTGGTGAGCAGGGTCGCGGTGACGACCCACGTGAACGCGGACTGCTCGCCCTCGAGGTCGGAGATGATCCGCGGCAGCGAGGAGGACACGACGCTCGTCGCGAGGATCGAGACGAACATGCCGAGGAGGATCCCGGACAGCGACTCGAGCACCTCGCGGTGCGTCATGCGGGGGGCGTCGGCGGAGTCGGGTGCGGCGGTGGGGTCGAGGGGGAGGCCCGCGGCGTCGGCCGAGGTCTCGACGAGGCGTGTGGCCTCGTCCTCGGCGGGCGCCACGGGCGCGGAGGGTGCGGTGCGGTCGGTCATGGTCTCGCTCTCGTCGAGTTCGGGTCGTGCGGTGGTGGACCCGGCGTCGTCGGCAGGTCGGTGGGTGGTGCGGGTCGTGGCCGGTCCGCGACGTGGGGGTCGCGGCGGGCCCGTCACCCGGTCGTGGCGAGCGCGGGTGCCTGCTCGCGCAGGCGGGCGGCGTCGATCGTGGCGGCGATGCGGTGCAGGACGGCGGCCGCGTCGTCGATGTCGTCGGGCGCCCAGTCGCCGAAGACGGCCTGCATGGCGCCGTCGCGGACGTCGAGCATGCGGGCGGCGAGGGCCTCGCCGTCGGCGGTGAGCCGCAGGGTGCGGGCGCGGCGGTCGTCGGGGTCGACGGTCCGCTCGACCCAGCCCTCGTCGACGAGGTGGCTCACCTGGCGGCTCGCGACCGAGACGTCGACGCGCATGGCGTGCGCGATCTCGCCGACGCCGAGCGCGCCGCGACGGGCGAGCAGGCGGATGAGCGGGACCTCGCCGCGCGAGCAGGGGAACTGCTTCGACATGACGTGGGACGCCTCGCGCAGCGACCGGGTGAGCTCCTCCATGGCGCGCAGCAGGAGACGCGTGGGCGTCTCGGGTGCGTCGGTGGTGCCGGTCATGGGGTGCTCCTTGGTTGCGTGACGCAAAGACTGTAGGGCACAGCATTTGCGCGAGGCAACTTATTCCGCGTCACACCGCCCCGGGCACGACGAAGGCCCCCAGCGCGCGGTGCGCCAGGGGCCTCCGGGACGTGCGGGTCGCGTCAGCGGGTCGTGCTGGCCGTCCCGCGCGCCCGCCGCTCGACCTTGACGGACTCCATGTCCTCGAGCTGCACGCCCTTCGTCTCCGGCACCTTGAACAGCGTGAAGAAGAACGACAGCGTCGCGAAGATCGCGTACATCAGGTAGGGGATGGACGCGCCGAACCGGTCCAGCATCGGCGGGAACGAGATCGTGATGAGGAAGTTCGCGATCCACTGCGCCATCGCGGCCACGCCGAGCGCGGCGGCACGGATCCGGTTCGGGAACATCTCGCCGAGGAGCACCCAGACCAGCGGACCCCACGTCGCTCCGAAGAACACGACGAACGCGTTGGCCGCGACCAGCGCGATCGTGCCCCACGATCCCGTCAGCGTCAGGTCGTCGCCCGTCCCGGTCGACTGCGTGAAGGCGATCGCCATGACCGCGAGCGACACCGCCATGCCGGCCGAGCCGATGAGCAGGAGCGGGCGGCGACCGATCTTGTCGATGAGCGCGATGGCGATGAACGTCACCGCGACGTTCGTGATCGACGTGATCGTCGAGACCATGAACGAGTCGGACTCGTCGAACCCGACGGCCTGCCACAGCGTCGTCGAGTAGTAGAAGATCACGTTGATGCCGACGAACTGCTGGAACACCGACAGCAGGATGCCGACCCAGACCACGGGCAGGAGCCCGAACCGCGGGCCGCGCAGCGTCGCCTGCTCCTCGAGCTTCTTGTCCGCCTCGATCGTGTGCTCGATCTCGCGCACGCGGGCCGCGGCGTCCTCGTCGGGGCCCAGGACGTCCGACAGGATCTTCTGCGCCTCGTCGCGCCGGCCGCGCGCGACCAGGTAGCGCGGCGACTCGGGGATCATCAGCGCGAGGACGCCGTAGACGGTCGCGGGGACCACGGCGACCAGGAACATCCACCGCCACGCCTCGAGCCCGAACCACAGCTCCTCCGACGCACCGCCCGCGGACGTCGCCAGCAGCTGGTCGGACAGCAGGGCGGCGAAGATGCCGAGCGTGATCGCGAGCTGCTGGAGCGAGCCGAGCCGGCCGCGCATCGCCGCCGGCGCGATCTCCGCGATGTACGCGGGGGCGATGACCGACGCGATGCCGATGCCGACGCCCGCCATGAACCGCCACAGGATCAGGTCCCAGACGCCGAACGCGATCGCCGACAGGATCGACGACACGAAGAACAGGACCGCACCGACGAACATCACCCTGGTGCGGCCCCAGTGGTCGGCCAGCTTGCCGCCGGACCAGGCGCCGAGCGCGCAGCCGAGCAGCGCGACGGCGACGGCGAACCCCTGCAGGGCGGACCCGAGGTCGAACTGCTCCCCGATCGCGTCGACCGCACCGTTGATGACGGAGCTGTCGAACCCGAAGAGGAAGCCACCGACGGCCGCCGCGACGGCGAGCGCGATGGCCTTGTTGTGGTGCGGGTGGCGCACCTCGGATCCTCCTGCCGCCCCCTGCGGCGGCCGTGTCGCGTCGGACATCGTGTGGCACCTCCGTCACTCGTCGGGGCCGTCCCGAGGAGTGAGAACCACTGTGGCCCCACCTGCACGGACACGCATGTCGAGCCCTGGTGCCTGCCCCGGACGGGCGACGGGCGGCGCGCGCGACGTCCGCCACGACGAGGCAAGATCGTCCGACGGGTGAGCGCCGACCCCGCGGCCCGCCCGTGGAGGAGGTGCGCGATGACCGGTCCGACCAGCGGCGACGAGCCCCGTCGACCGCGCCGCCCCGCGATGCTCGACCCGCAGCAGGCGGACGCGATCCCCGGCGACCTGTCGCCCGCGCTGCGCGACGAGGTCGCGCACACCACGGCGCAGGCGCTCGTGCGGCGCGGGCGCGCGCAGCCCGACCCCGACGTGGTCGCGCGGCTCGTCGCGCTCGTCGAGCACGAGGGTCTCGACGTCGTCGCGGGCCTGTGGGCCGACAGCCAGCCCGACACGCTGCCCGGTGCGCTGTGGCGGCTGTACGTGCTGCGCGAGTGGGTCCGGCGCGACCCCGTGACGATCGCCGACCGCTACCGCGCGGGCGTCGCCGCGGCCCCCGTGCACGGTGTCGTCGCGGGCGTCGCGGACACCCCGGGCCCCGAGGACGTCCGGGCCGTCGCCGACGCCGTGCTGTCGGGCGTGTACGCGGGCGACCTCGCCGTCGCGCTCGAGCGCGCGGCCGCCTTCTGCCAGGTCCTCGCGACGGGCGCCGCGTTCGACGCCGACCACCTCGACCTCGTCGACCCGCGGGGGGCGCTGCGCATGACGCGCGGGGCCGCGTCCCTGGTCCGCACCGCGGAGGAGCTCACGCACGCCGCGGCGCTGTGGCGTGCGGAGCGCCTCGACTGAGGGCTGCCCGCCGGTGCGCCCGGTACGTCCGGTCTCGCCGGACGGGTGTCGTGAGGTTCCGCACAGCACACGGCGGGCGACGACGACGTAGCATGGACGAGGCGCCGGGCCGCGGTAGCCCCGGGCTCCATCTCAAGCCGCTTCGAGCGGCCACGCGCCGAGAGGCGCTCCCGGTCCGGCGCCGCCCCTCCCCTCACCTGCGCGGACGCGCGTGACGGCTGTGGGCGCGACCCCGTCGCGACGTCACCCGCGTGGCGTCCGGCGCGTCGCCACCCGGACGGGCGCACCGCGTTCCCCGCACGGTCGTCGGGCTGTCACCATGTGTCCACGAGCCCGTCGGCCGCCGTTAGGCATCCGGGCCGGGTTGACCTAGCCTGAACCACGTCCGTCCCCCCGTCCCGGAGAATCCCGTGCGCCTGCGCCTCACCCCGCGCGACACCACGTACTTCGACCTCTTCGCCGACTCGGCGAAGCACCTCGTGACGGGGGCCAACCTCCTCGGCGAGATGCTCGGGGCGGACCGTGCCACCCGCAAGGAGATCGGCAAGCGGATCGCCGACGCCGAGCACGCGGCCGACGACGCGACGCACACGATCATGCGGCGCCTCAACCAGACCTTCGTCACGCCGTTCGACCGCGACGACATCTACATGCTCGCGTCGCACCTCGACGACTGCATGGACCTCATGGACGAGGCCGCGGACCTCATCGTGCTCTACAAGATCGACGAGCTGCCCGCGCGGGTCTCCGACCAGGTGCAGGTGCTCCAGCGCGCCGCCGAGCTCACGGCCGACGCCATGCCGCGGCTGCGCTCCATGGACTCGCTCTCGGAGTACTGGGTCGAGGTCAACCGCCTCGAGAACCAGGCCGACAAGTCGCACCGCAAGCTCGTCGCCCAGATGTTCGACGAGGTGACCGACCCGGTGATGATCATCAAGCTCAAGGAGATCATCGACACGCTCGAGGACGCTGCCGACGCGTTCGAGAAGGTGGCCAACGCGGTCGAGACGATCGCGCTCAAGGAGTCCTGAGCCCACGTGGACGTCCTGCTCGTCGTCGTCGTCGTCGCGTTCGCCCTCGGCTTCGACTACACCAACGGCTTCCACGACGCGGCCAACGCGATCGCGACCTCGGTCTCGACGCGGGCGCTGACGCCGCGGGTCGCACTGCTCATGGCGGCGTTCTTCAACCTCGTCGGCGCGCTGCTCGGCACGCACGTCGCGACGACGATCGCCGAGGACATCATCAGCATCGGCGACGTCGGCCCGCACGAGGGCCTCGTCATCGTGCTGTCGGGCCTGATCGGCGCGATCACGTGGAACCTCATCACGTGGTGGCTCGGGCTGCCGTCCTCGTCGACGCACGCGCTCATCGGCGGGCTCACGGGCGTCGGCATCGCGTCCGGGGTCACCGTCCACTGGGACGCCATCTGGGACAAGGTCGTCCTGCCGATGGTGTTCTCGCCGCTCATCGGCTTCCTGCTCGCGTTCGGCCTCATGGTCGGCGTGCTGTGGCTCGTGCGGAACCGCCCGCCCGCGCGGACCATGCGCCGCTTCCGGCTCGCGCAGACCGCGTCGGCGGCCGCGATGGCCCTCGGGCACGGCCTCCAGGACGCGCAGAAGACGATGGGCGTCATCGTCCTCGCGCTCATCGCGGGCGGGTTCCACGACCCCGACAACATGACGATCCCGCTCTGGGTCAAGCTCTCCGCGGCGGCCGCGATCTCGGCCGGCACGTACGCGGGCGGGTGGCGCATCATGCGCACGCTGGGCCGCAAGATCATCGAGCTCGACCCGGCGCGCGGCTTCGTCGCGGAGTCCGTGGCCGCCGTGGTGCTCTACGCCAACGCGTACTGGCTGCACGCGCCGGTCTCGACGACCCACACCATCACCTCGGCGATCATGGGCGTCGGCGCGACCAAGCGGCTGTCGGCCGTGCGGTGGGGCGTCGCGAAGAACATCGGTGCCGCGTGGGTCCTCACGATCCCCGCGGCCGCGATCGTCGCCGCGCTCATCTACCTGGTGCTCAACCCGATCCTCACCTGACGGGCCGCGCGGCTGCCGCGCCGCGCGCCGGACGGGTCCGTGCGCGGCCCCGACGGCTCAGGCGCCCGGGCCGTGCACCTCGACCGCGACGACCCGCGGACCCTTCGGGCGGTGCGCGACGTGCGCGACCAGCATCTGCCCCGGCAGCAGGTACGGGTCCTCCGCGGGCACCTGGGCGGCGACGGCCTTGCGCGCCCGTGCCGCGAGCGCCCCGAACGCCGTCCCCAGCACCGGCCGGTGCGTGCAGACCACACCGTCGCCGGGCCAGTGCAGCAGCGCGTCGACGTGACCCGTGACCAGACCCGGCGCCTCGTCGTGCGCGTCCTCCGACCACGCCTCGACCTTCTGCTCGGGCATGCCGACCGCTCGCGCGTAGGGGCGGACCGTCTCGACGCAGCGCCGCCACGGGCTCGTCACGACGTGCGCGACGCCGAACGCCGACAGCAGCGGGACCAGCGCGTCGGCCTGCCGCGTGCCGTCCGACGTCAGCGGGCGTTCGGCGTCGGGGCCTTTCCACGCGCTGCGCTTGCGGGCCGACCCGTGCCGCGCGACCACGAGCGCGTGCGTGTCGAGCCGCCCCTTGCGGTACGCGGCGACGAGCGCGTCGAGCGGCTCGCGGTCGGCGGCGCGCGTCAGGCGGCGCGCGGCCGTGCCGACGTCCATCCACCGCACGCGGTCGATCTCCGAGCGGGACGCGCGCGGCACCGGCGGGCGCGCCCGCAGCGCGACGGCGTCGCGGCGGCCCGCGACCTGTGCAGCCCAGTAGTGCACGCGCTTGGTGCGGCCGTCGGACAGGCGGTACTCCAGGCCGGGCAGCGGGATGCCGAGCACGACGTCGTGACCCGTCTCCTCGGCGACCTCGCGGATCGCCGCGACGACGGGCGTCTCGCCCGGGTCGAGCTTGCCCTTCGGCCACGACCAGTCGCGGTAGCGCGGACGGTGCACGAGCGCGACCTGCAGGCGACGCAGGCGCACGCGCCACACGAGAGCGCCGGCCGCCTCGACGACGACCGGTGCGGCGGTGCTGCTCACCGGCTGGCGCCGGGGCGGCGCCGCTGCCGCTGGATCAGGGCGGCCTGCAGGTCGACGAGCGGGTTGCCCTCGTCGTCGACGTGCCGGCGGTGCCAGTCGCCCGCGCCGTCGAGGTGCCAGGTCGACGTCGCGTCGTCCATGGACTCGTCGACGAGGTCGACGAGCTCGCCGACCTGGTCGGGGTCGGCGACGCGCACGAGCGCCTCGACGCGCCGGTCGAGGTTGCGGTGCATGAGGTCCGCAGACCCGATGAAGACCTCGGGCCCGTCGAGCGCACCGTCCTCGCCGCCCGTCGCGTTCGCGAACGCGAAGATCCGCGAGTGCTCGAGGAACCGGCCGAGGATCGAGCGGACCCGCACGTTCTCCGACAGGCCCGGCACGCCGGGCCGCAGCGCGCAGATCCCGCGGACGACGAGGTCGACCTGCACGCCCGCCTGGGAGGCGCGGTACAGCGCGTCGATCGTGGCCTCGTCGACCATCGAGTTGACCTTGATCTTGATCCACGCGGGCTCGCCCGCCCGGGCGGCCGCGGCCTCGCGCTCGATGCGCTCGATCAGGCCCACGCGCACCGAGCGCGGCGCGACGAGCAGCCGGTGGAACCGCGACTTCGGCGCGTACCCCGACAGCTGGTTGAACAGGCGCGTGAGGTCCTGCCCGACCTCCGGGTCGGACGTGAGCAGGCCGACGTCGGTGTAGAGGCGGGCCGTCTTCGGGTGGTAGTTGCCCGTCCCGACGTGGCTGTACCGGCGCAGGCCGTCCGCCTCCTGGCGCACCACGAGCGACAGCTTGCAGTGCGTCTTGAGCCCGACGATGCCGTACACGACGTGCACGCCCGCCTGCTCGAGCTTGCGCGCCCACGAGATGTTGTTCTGCTCGTCGAACCGCGCCTTGATCTCGACCAGCGCGAGCACCTGCTTGCCCGCCTGCGCCGCGTCGATCAGCGCGTCGACGATGGGGGAGTCGCCCGACGTCCGGTAGAGCGTCTGCTTGATGGCGAGCACCGCGGGGTCCGCGGCGGCCTGCTCGAGGAACGTCTGCACCGACGTCGAGAACGAGTCGTACGGGTGGTGCAGCAGGATGTCGCGCTCACGGATCTTCGCGAACACCTCGGCGGGGGTCGCGCTCTCCACCTCGGCGAGCTGGCGGTGCGTCGTCGGCACGAACCGCGGGAACTGCAGCTCCGCCCGGTCGAGGTCGGCGATGACGTTGAGCCCGGTGCAGTCGAGCGGCGCGGGGAGCTCGTACACCTCGTCGTCGGCCATCCGCAGCTCGCGCACGAGCAGCTGGCGGATGCGCGGGCTGATGCCCTCGGCGATCTCGAGGCGGACCGGCGGGCCGAACCGGCGGCGCAGGAGCTCCTTCTCCATGGCCTTGAGCAGGTTCTCGGCGTCGTCCTCCTCGACCTCGACGTCCTCGTTGCGGGTCACGCGGAACGTGTGGTGCTCGCGCACCTCCATGCCGGGGAACAGGTGCTCGAGGTGCTCGGAGATGACGTCCTCGACCGGGACGAACGACATCGGGCCCTTCTCGGGCGCGGCGGCGCCCGCGTCGGGCGCCGACGGGCGGCCGCTCGCGTCGACCGCGATGAACCGCGGCAGCAGCGGCGGCACCTTGACGCGCGCGAAGTGCTCCTTGCCCGTCACCGGGTTCGCGACGACGACCGCGAGGTTGAGCGACAGCCCCGAGATGTACGGGAACGGGTGCGCCGGGTCGACCGCGAGCGGCGTCAGCACGGGGAAGATCTGGCGCCGGAAGAACTTGCGGAGCCGGTCCTGCTCGGCGTCGCCCAGGTCGTCCCAGCGGACCAGCGTGATGCCCTCGCCCGCGAGCGCCGGCTGCACCTGCTCCGCGAACACGCGGGCGTGCCGGTGCTGCAGCTCGTGCGCCTTCTCGCTGATGGCCTCGAGCACCTGGCGGGGCGACAGGCCCGACGCCGCCGTGACCGCGATGCCCGTCGCGATGCGCCGCTTGAGGCCCGCGACCCGCACCATGAAGAACTCGTCGAGGTTCGACGCGAAGATCGCCAGGAACCGCACGCGCTCCAGCAGCGGCAGGTCCGGGTCCTCCGCGAGCTCGAGCACCCGCTGGTTGAACGCGAGCCACGACAGCTCGCGGTCCAGGAACCGGTCGTCGGGGAGCGGTTCGGGCTCGACCTCGGGCAGCTCCTCCTGCGGTGCCACGTGCGAGGCGAGGTGCTCCTCGAGGGAGTCGAGCGCGGGGGCGTCGGTCATGACCCCATCGTGGCACCCGCGGGTGAACCCTCGGTATCGGAAGCGAGCATCACGTCGGTCGCGGCCCGCACGAACCCCTGCCGGTCGTACGTCCGGACGGCCGCCGTGTTGTCCGCGTCGACGTAGAGGACGACCGTCGCGAGGCCCCGCGACGCCAGGTGGTCGAGCCCGGCCGACGTGAGCGCCGCGCCCAGGCCCGTGCCCTGCGCGTCCGGGTCGACGCCCACGACGTAGATCTCGCCGACCGGCTCGTCCGCCTCCGTGCCAGCCGGGTGCACCTTGGTCCAGACCGACCCGACCAGCACGCCGTCCCGCTCGGCGAGCAGGAACCCGGCGGGGTCGAACCAGGGCTCGCGCTCGCGGGCCCGCACGTCGGCGACCGTGAGCCGGCCCTGCTCGGGGTGGTGCGCGAACGCGCGGGCGTTGACGCGGCGCCACGCCTCCTCGTCCTGGCCGGGGACGAACGTGCGCAGCGTCGTCCCGGCGGGCATCGGGCGGCGGGTCGCGTCGGTGCGGTCCGCGAGGTGGAGGCGCAGCTTGCGGAGCTCGCGCACGACGACCAGGCCCGTGGCGGCGGCGAACGCGCGCGCAGGCGGGAGGTCGCCGTGCGCCCAGACCTTGAGCGCGGCGTCGGCGCCGGTGTGCGTGCCGGCGGCGTGCGCGCGGGCGGCGTCGAGCAG
>NZ_BHYL01000061.1 GCF_003851725.1 Cellulomonas algicola
CGCCCTCGTCGGCGGCACGCTCGTCACGCCGGCGACGGCCGGAGCACCCACCGCCACGACCGGCGCACCCGCACCGGAGCAGGCCGACCAGGCGCGCGGGGGGCACGGTCGCGACGCCGTCCGGGGCGCGGTCGACGCGCTCGTCCGCGACGACGGGTTCCCCGCCGCGCTCGCGTCGGTCCGCGACGAACGCGGGCGCTCCCGCCACCTCGTCGCCGGGGTCGGCGACCTCACCACGGGCGCGCGGGTCCCGACGGACGGCCAGGTCAGGTTCGCGAGCAACAGCAAGACGTTCGTCGCCGTCGCCGTCATGCAGCTGGTCGGCGAGGGGAAGATCGAGCTCGACGCACCGATCGGCACGTACCTGCCGGGCCTGGTCGACAACGGGCGCGACGGTGCTGAGCGCGTCGACGGCGCGACCATCACGGTCCGGCAGGTCCTGCAGCACACGAGCGGGATCCCCGAGTACCTCGACGTGCTGCTCTCCGACGGGCTGTCAGGCGTCGACGCGATGATCGACACGTACGTCCAGCCCCGCGCACTGCTCGACGCGGCCATGACGCGACCTGCCACGTTCGCGCCGGGCTCGTCGTGGTCGTACAGCAACACGAACTACGTGATCGCCGGGCTGCTGGTCGAGGAGGTCACCGGGCGCCCGCTGCACGAGGTCCTCACGCAGCGCGTCATCGAGAGGGCCGGCCTGCGCGACACGTACCTCCCCGCGGTCGGCGAGCGCGAGATCCGCGGCCGCCACCCGCACGGCTACCACTCCGACACCCCCGGTGGGACGCTGCGCGACGTCACGGAGCTCGACCCGAGCGCGGCGTGGGCCGCAGGGGACGTGATCGGAACCCCGAGCGACCTGATCCGCCTCTACACCGCGATCCTCGACGGCCGCCTGGTCGGCGCGGCGGAGCTCGCCGAGATGCAGAAGACCGTGCCCGTGCCCGCCGAGTGGGGTCCGATGCGGTACGGCCTGGGGATCGCCGAGACGGCGCTGAGCTGCGGCGGCGTCGCGTGGGGTCACGGCGGCGACATCTTCGGCTACTCGACGCGCGAGGGCGTGACGACCGACGGCCGCGCCGCGTCCGTGGCGGTCACGGCGCTCCCGTCGTCGGTCTCGGACCCGGCTGCCATGCAGCACGTCGACGCGGTCATCGACACGGCCCTCTGCGCGTGATCGCCCCGGCCCCCCGCCGGACCTGACCCCGTCCGCACGCACGACGCACGACGCACGACGCACGACGAGAACGACATCAGCGCCGCCAGGGAGCCCCTCCGCGGCGCTGATGTCGTTCTCGGCGCGGGTGGGTCGACGCCAGGCGACGCAGGAGCGTGAGGGGTCGGGTGGGCTCGGCGGGGCGGTCAGGGGGTGGGGTCGTCGGCCAGGCGGCGCAGGAGCGTGAGGAGCTGCGCGCGCTCGTCGGGGGCGAGGCGGTCGAGGCGGCCGGCGACGCCCTCGTGGCGCCGGGCGGAGACGTCGGCGAGGAGCGCGCGGCCGGCGTCGGTGAGCTCGATGAGGGTGGCACGGCGGTCGGTGGGGTCGGCGATCCGGCGGACGAGACCGTCGGCCTCGGCGGCGTCGACCTTCGACGTGACCGACCGCGGGGCGACGTCGAGGGCGGACGCGACGTGCCCGAGCCGCAACGGTCCGTCGCAGTGCTGGAGGACGCGCAGCATCCGGACCTGCCCGGGCGCCTGGCTCGCCGGCCCGAGCGACGAGGTGGCGGAGCGGCGGATGTCACGCAGCAGCCGGTGCAGGAGGTCGAGCAGCTCCGCGGACTCGTCCCCCGCGGTCGGCCCGGCGATCGCGGGCGCGGGGGCCGGGTCGGTGGCAGCGTCGTCGTGCGGGCTCACGGCCGTGACGGTACCCCCCTCGCGAACAGTTGTGAACCAACGACATAGTGAGTTAACCTCAGCATCGCGTGCTCACCCGGCACGTCCCCCCCGCACGAAGGGAGACGCCTCATGTCTCTCCCCCACCACCCCGGACCCGCGCCCACCGGCATGGGTCGCGGCGGCGGCAACCCGCAGATGCGCGGCTTCGCCCGCGACCGGTCCGTCAGCCGCCGACGCCTCTCGCGCGCCACCCTCCGCCGGATCCTCACCTTCGCCCGGCCGCACCGCCGCGCCCTCGCCGTCTTCCTCGTCCTCATCACGCTCGAGGCCGGCGCCGGCGCGCTGCCGCCGCTGCTGTTCAAGCACCTCATCGACGACGGCATCACGCAGGGCGACACGCGCCTGGTCGTCCTCATCGCCGTCGCGGTCGCCGCGCTCGCGGTGCTGTCCGCCGGGCTCGCCGTCGCCGACCGCTGGGTGTCGTCCCGCATCGGCGAGGGCCTGATCCTCGACCTGCGCACCGCGGTCTTCGACCACGTGCAGCGCATGCCCCTCGCGTTCTTCTCCCGCACCCGCACCGGCGCGCTCGTGCAGCGGCTCAACGGCGACGTCCTCGGCGCGCAGCAGGCGTTCACCTCGACGCTGCAGAACGTCGTGAGCAACGCGCTCACCGTCGTGTTCGTGCTCGCCGCGATGCTGTCCATGTCGTGGCGGCTCACGCTGCTCTCCCTGATCCTGCTCCCGCTGTTCGTCCTGCCCGCCCGCTGGTTCGGGCCCCGCATCGCCGCCGTCACGCACGAGTCGTACGAGCTCAACGCGCAGGCCGCGCAGACCATGCAGGAGCGGTTCAACGTCGCGGGCGCCCACCTGGTCAAGGTGTTCGGCGACCCCGAGCGCGAGTCCGCCGCCTACGCCGAGCAGGCCTCCCGCGTCCGCGACATCGGCGTCAAGCGCGCCCTCTACGGCACGTGGTTCCGCGTCGGCCTCACGACGCTCGCCGCGATCGCGACCGCGATCGTCTACGGGCTCGGCGGCCTCGCCGCGATCCAGGGCGAGCTCACCGTCGGCGTCGTCGTCGCGCTCGCGTCGTACCTCGGCCGGCTCTACGGCCCGCTCACCGCGATGTCGAACGTGCAGGTCGACGTCATGACCGCGCTCGTCAGCTTCGAGCGCGTCCTCGAGGTCCTCGATCTCGAGCCCACCGTGACCGACGCGCCGGACGCGCACAACCTCCGCAACGACGTCGCCGCGCGCGGCGCGAGCGTCGAGCTCGACGCCGTGGGCTTCCGCTACCCCACCGCCGACGAGGTGTCGCTCGCGTCGCTCGAGTCCGTCGCGACGCTGCGTGCCGACACCGCCGAGGACACGCTCGGCGACGTCTCGTTCACGGTGCCCGCCGGGCACCTCGTGGCACTCGTCGGCCCGTCGGGCGCGGGCAAGACGACGATCTCCCAGCTCGTCACGCGCATGTACGACCCGACGCGCGGCTCGGTCCGCATCGCGGGTGCCGACCTGCGCGGCGTGACGCTCGACTCGCTGCGCGCGACCGTCGGCGTCGTGAGCCAGGAGGCCCACCTCTTCCACGACACCATCGCGGGCAACCTGCGGTTCGCCCGGCCCGACGCGACCGACGCCGACCTCGAGCGCGCGCTGCGCCAGGCGCACGTGTGGGAGCTCGTGATGCGCCTGCCCGACGGGCTCGAGACCGTCGTCGGCGACCGCGGCTACCGCCTGTCCGGCGGCGAGCGCCAGCGGCTCGCGATCGCGCGGCTGCTGCTCAAGGCGCCCGACGTCGTCGTGCTCGACGAGGCCACGGCGCACCTCGACTCCGAGTCCGAGGCCGCCGTGCAGGCCGCGCTCGACGAGGCCCTCGTGGGCCGCACGTCGCTCGTCATCGCGCACCGGCTGTCGACGGTCCGCCGCGCCGACTCGATCGTCGTCGTCGACCGCGGCCGCGTCGTCGAGCACGGCACGCACGCCGAGCTCGTCGCCCGCGGCGGCCTGTACGCCGACCTCTACCGCACCCAGTTCGCCGCGGACACGGTCGACGCCGCCTGACCCGTCAGCGGTGGGACGTGCGGACCAGGCCGCCCGCGACCGTCTGGACGAGCGCGTCCTCGATCGCCGCCGCGCGCCAGTCGGGGCGCAGCGCGTCGGGACCGTCCGTCGCGGCCCACCGTCGCCAGGCCGTCCCCGCGTACGACCCGGCGTACGCCGCACCGAGCCCGACGAGCGCGGCGACGACGTGCGATCCGGGACTCCGCCGCTCGACGACCGACAGGGCGACGGCACCCAGTGCTCCCCCGACGAGCCGGCCGGTGAAGGCGGGGAACGCGGTCCGCGGCGGCGCCGACGGCAGCTTGTCCCCGGCCGTCTCACCCAGCACCGCGAGAGCGGCGAGCCCGCGCAGCAGCGCCGGTCCTGGACCGTGCCGCCCGCGCGTCCCCGCGCCGACGGGCACACGGATCGCTGCGGAGGCGCGCCCGCCGACGGCGAGCCCGAGGACGGCGGACCGGATCACCACACCCATGCGCCGTGTCTACGCGCCCGACGCCGCTCCGGCATCTCGACCGCGTCTTCCCCGGCGGAGGCGGCCGTCAGGTCAGCGGAAGCGGCCCAGGTGGATGCCCACGAACGCGAGGGCGGCGATCGTCTCGCCGTCGCGGATCGTGCCGTCGGCGACGAGCGCCAGGACGTCGGCGAACGGCACGGTCCGCACGGTGTCGATGCCCTCCTCGACCCGCCCGTGCCCGTCGTCGTCGACGAGCGGCGACAGCCCGCGCGCGAGGAAGACGTGCTCGGGCGCGTCGGCGATGCCGTTGAGCGCGTCCATCCGCCCGACGGCGGTCCACGCGCGCGCGGCCAGGCCGGTCTCCTCCGCGAGCTCGCGCTGCGCGGCGACCAGCGGGTCCTCGCCGTCGGTGCCGCCCGCGGGGACCTCGACCGAGACGGCGCCGGTCGTGTAGCGGCGCTGCGACACGAGCACGACCTCGTCGTCGTCGGTGAGCGCGACGACGAACACCGAGTGGTTGCGCACCTCGACGACCCCGTAGACGCCGGGTCCGCCGTCGGGGCGCAGCACCTGGTCCTCACGCACGCGGATCCACGGGTTCTCGTAGACGACGCGGCTCCCGGTGGTGGTCCAGCCGGCGTGCTCGCTCACAGGTCGGCGGGGTCGACGAGGAAGTCGGCCTCGTCGGCGATCTCCCCCCCGAGCACCCCGTGGAGGGCGCGCGTCACGGCCTGGACCTGCGGTGCGGCGCGGCCGCGCGCGACCTTGTGCGGGAACGACGGCTTCTCCATCTCGAGCTCCTCGACGAGGAGCGGCTCCCAGTGCACGCGGTACGCGACGACGCCGTCGGCGGTCCACGGCAGGTCGCGCAGGAGCGGCGGGAGCTCGGTCTCGGCGGCGGCCTCGACGGCGATGGTGCCGTCGACGCCGAGGTCGACGAGGATCCCGTAGGACTCGGCGGGCGGCGGCGACGCGACCATGAGCTCGTCGAACGCGGCAGCCTCCGCCATGAGGCGGGCGCGCTCGACCTCGTCGTCGACGCCGAACTGCTCGAGCGCGGCGCGCAGCCCGGAGCCGCCGGCCTCGGTGATGCCGCCGGCGCCGCTGGTCGACCCGCGCCCGACGCCCGCCATGGGTCCGTCCCAGCGGGACGTGGGCTCGGACAGCCGCGCGCGCGGCACGACGGTCTGCACGACGGACAGCGCCTCGGCGGGCTCGAGCCAACGGTCGGTCAGCAGCGTGAGGTCGATCGCGCCGTCGACGTCGGGCGTGAGCACGACGCCGGACCCGCCGACCCGCACGGCACCGCCGAGCCGCCGCGCGCACGCGACGAGCCACTGCACGACGCGCTCCTCCTCGCGGACGGGCAGGCCGTCGGGGAACGCACGCTTGAGCCCGTCGCGGTCACCGCCCGGGTAGGGGCGCTCGCCGCGCTCGCGCGGGCAGTCGAGGTCGTAGACGACGGCGGTCGACGCGGGCAGCCCGAGTCCCACGGCGTCCTCGGGCGACACGCTGAACGGCCCGCTGAGCGCGGACAGCCGCGCGAGGCGCAGCGCGCGCACGGCGGGTGCGGCGGAGACCGCGCGGATGCCGAGCGCGGCGGTCACGGGTCGCACGAAGCCGCGCTGCTGGGGCACCTCCTGCGTCGACTCCTCCCAGTGCGCCTGCGCGAACCGGGAGATCGCGAGGACCTCGATCTCGTCGACCTCGATCCCCTCGGGCAGCCCGAGCAGGTGCCGGTCGCGGATCGAGGCGTCCTTGACGTTCAGCCGCGGGGGTGCGTCGGCCATCCGCTCAGACCTGCGTCCGGTGGAACGACTGGAAGGACCGCGACGCGGTCGGCCCGCGCTGGCCCTGGTAGCGCGAGCCGTACGCGGCGGAGCCGTAGGGCTGCTCGGCGGCGGACGTCAGGCGGAAGAAGCAGAGCTGGCCGATCTTCATGCCGGGCCACAGCAGGATCGGCAGGGTCGCGACGTTCGACAGCTCGAGCGTGACGTGCCCGGAGAAGCCGGGGTCGATGAAGCCCGCGGTCGAGTGCGTGAGCAGCCCGAGCCGGCCGAGCGACGACTTGCCCTCGAGCCGCGCGGCCACGTCGTCGGGCAGCGTGACCTGCTCGTACGTGGAGCCGAGGACGAACTCGCCGGGGTGCAGCACGAACGGCTCGCCGTCCTCGACCTCGACCAGGCGCGTGAGGTCGGGCTGGTCGGCCGACGGGTCGATCACCGGGTACTTGTGGTTGTCGAACAGCCGGAAGTACCGGTCGAGGCGCACGTCGATGCTGGACGGCTGGAGCATCGCCGGCTCGTACGGGTCGAGCCCGACGCGGCCCGACTCGAGCTCGGCCCTGATGTCACGGTCGGAGAGCAGCACGGGCCCACGGTAGTCGCCCGGACGCCCGTCCGGTTCACCCCGCCCGGGGCTGTGGACACGCGTCGCCCGCGCGCGCTGCACGGACGTGCGGAGGGGCGACGTTCTCGATATCGCCCCCGGCGGCTATCATCCTTCCGTGAGGCGCGTGGGAGCGCTCTCGCACCGATCAGACGCCGCGTCAGACAACCCGACGACGGACCGCGCCGACGCGGATCCACGGGGGAGGCGGGCACGGACGTCTCCGAGCACCCGAGGAAGTCCAATGCGGTTCGGCCACTTCGACGACGCGGCGCGCGAGTACGTCATCACGACGCCCCACACCCCCTACCCGTGGATCAACTACCTCGGGTCTGAGCAGTTCTTCTCGCTGCTCTCGCACCAGGCGGGCGGGTACTCGTTCTACCGCGACGCCAAGATGCGCCGCCTCACGCGCTACCGCTACAACAACATCCCCGCCGACGCGGGCGGCCGCTACCTCTACGTGAACGACGGCGGCGACGTGTGGACCCCGTCGTGGCTGCCGGTGAAGGCGGACCTCGACCACTTCGAGGCGCGGCACGGCCTGGGCTACTCGACGATCACCGGTGAGCGGAACGGTCTGCGCGTGCAGACCCTGTTCTTCGTCCCGCTCGGCGAGAACGCCGAGGTGCAGAAGGTCACCGTCACGAACACGTCCGACGCCCCGAAGTCGGCGACGCTGTTCTCGTTCGTCGAGTTCTGCCTGTGGAACGCGCAGGACGACCAGACGAACTACCAGCGCAACCTGTCGATCGGCGAGGTCGAGGTCGAGCAGGACGGCCCGCACGGCTCGGCGATCTTCCACAAGACCGAGTACCGCGAGCGCCGCGACCACTACGCCGTGTTCGGCGTGAACACGCGTGCGGACGGCTTCGACACGGACCGCGACACGTTCGTCGGCGCGTACAACTCGCTCGGCGAGGCGGCGGTCCCGCGCGCCGGGCGGTCCGCGAACTCGGTCGCGTCGGGCTGGTACCCGATCGGCTCGCACTCGGTCGTCGTCGAGCTGGCCCCGGGCGAGTCCCGCGAGCTCGTCTACGTGCTCGGCTACCTCGAGAACGCGGACGAGGAGAAGTGGGCCGACGACGCCCACCAGGTCGTCAACAAGACGGGCGCGCACGCGCTGCTGGGCCGGTTCGCGACGAGCGAGCAGGTCGACGCCGCGCTCGAGGCGCTCAACGCCTACTGGACGAACCTGCTGTCGACGTACTCGGTGTCGAGCACCGACGAGAAGCTCGACCGGATGGTCAACATCTGGAACCAGTACCAGTGCATGGTCACGTTCAACATGTCGCGCTCCGCGTCGTTCTTCGAGACGGGCATCGGCCGCGGCATGGGCTTCCGCGACTCCAACCAGGACCTGCTGGGCTTCGTCCACCTGATCCCGGAGCGCGCGCGCGAGCGGATCATCGACATCGCGTCGACGCAGTTCGCGGACGGCTCGGCGTACCACCAGTACCAGCCGCTGACGAAGCGCGGGAACAACGACATCGGCTCGGGCTTCAACGACGACCCGCTGTGGCTCATCGCCGGCGTCGCCGCGTACATCAAGGAGTCGGGCGACTGGAGCATCCTCGACGAGCCGGTGCCGTTCGACAACGAGCCCGGCTCCGAGGTCCCGCTGTTCGAGCACCTCACGCGCTCGTTCCAGTTCACGGTCCAGAACCGCGGCCCGCACGGCCTGCCGCTGATCGGCCGCGCCGACTGGAACGACTGCCTCAACCTCAACTGCTTCTCGACGACGCCCGGCGAGTCGTTCCAGACGACCGAGAACCAGGCGGGCGGTGTCGCGGAGTCCGTCTTCATCGCCGCGCAGTTCGTGCTGTACGGCGCCGAGTACGCGAACCTCGCGGAGCGTCGTGGCCTGGCCGACGTCGCGACCGAGGCGCGCAAGTACGTCGACGAGGTCCGTGCCGCGGTGCTCGAGCACGGCTGGGACGGCCGGTGGTTCCTCCGGGCCTACGACTACTACGGCAACCCGGTCGGCACCGACGCGAAGCCCGAGGGCAAGATCTGGATCGAGCCGCAGGGCTTCGCCGTCATGGCGGGCATCGGCGTCGGCGACGGCCCGGACGACGCGGACGCCCCGGCGATCCAGGCGCTCGACGCGGTCAACGACATGCTCGGCACGCCGCACGGCCTGGTGCTGCAGTTCCCGGCGTACACGACGTACCAGATCGAGCTCGGCGAGGTCTCGACGTACCCGCCCGGCTACAAGGAGAACGGCGGCATCTTCTGCCACAACAACCCCTGGGTGATCATCGCCGAGACGGTCGTGGGGCGCGGTGCGCAGGCGTTCGACTACTACAGGCGGATCACCCCGGCGTACCGCGAGGAGATCTCCGACACGCACAAGCTCGAGCCGTACGTGTACGCGCAGATGATCGCGGGCAAGGAGGCGTCGCGCGCCGGCGAGGCCAAGAACTCGTGGCTGACGGGCACGGCCGCGTGGAACTTCGTCGCGGTGTCGCAGTACCTGCTGGGCGTCCGGCCGGACTACGACGGCCTGGTCGTCGACCCGCAGATCGGCCCCGACGTCCCGTCGTACACGGTCACCCGCGTGGCCCGTGGCGCGACGTACGAGATCACGGTGACCAACTCCGGGGCGCCAGGTGCGCGCGGTTCGCTGACCGTGGACGGTGCCCCGGTCGAGGGCAACACCGTGCCCTACGCTCCCGCGGGGGCGACGGTCCGCGTCGCCGTGACGGTCTGAGCACGGCCACGAGGGACGGGGCAGGGACATGACGTTGCTCGACGCGGCGCCCACCGAGGTGCGCACGGACGACCCGCGGGTCGTCACGATCGCGGACGGCGCCTGGGCGGTCGACGTCCTCCCGGGCACCGGCGCGTCGCTCGGTGCGGGCCGCATCCGCACGTCGGACGGCGTCTGGCGCGACCTGCTCCGTCCCACCAGCCGGGGCGGCCGCGGGGTCGTCGAGAAGTGCGCGAGCTTCCCGATGATCCCGTGGTCCAACCGCGTGCGTGACGGCGCGCTGACGTTCCGCGGCCGGACGCACCGGCTGCAGCGTGACTGCGCCGACGGCACCGCGATCCACGGTGCCGTCCGGTACGCGCGGTGGGACGTGCTCGACCGGACGCCCGGGTCGGTCACGGTGGGCATCGACACGCGCGAGCACGTCGGGATCAACTTCCCGTGGCACTTCACGTCGACGATCACGTACGCGGTGCGCGGCGGGACGTTCGAGGTGACGACGACGCTGCGGAACGTCGACGGCGAGGCGTTCCCGGGCGGCTTCGGGCACCACCCGTACTTCCAACGGTCGCTCGCACCCGTCGGCGCGGTCGCCCCGCGCCCGCTCGGCCACCCGGTCGTGCAGGTGCCCGCGCACGCGTGCTACCCGGGTGTGCCGATGCCGACCGGCCCGTCGGGGCCGCTCACGCCGCGCGCGGACTTCCTGGCCCCGCGCGTGCTCGACGGCGCGTTCATCGACGACGTCTACAACGCGCGCGACACCGACAAGCCGATCACCATCCGGTACGAGCAGCCGGACGTGACCGTCGACCTCACCGCGGACCCCGTGTACGAGCACCTGGTGTTCTACGCGCCGCGCGGTCGCGCGTACTTCGCGATCGAGCCCGCAACGAACGTCAACGACGGCGTCGCGCTGTTCGAGGCCGGCGTGCCCGGTACCGGCGTCTTCGTGCTCGAGCCCGGTGAGGAGCGCACGGGGTCGTTCGCGATCGCCGTCACGGTCTGACCGCTGGCGCCTGACGCCCGGGCCGCACCACGGTGCGCGCGGGTGTCGTCGTGGCCAGCCGCAGCGTGCCGGCGATATAGTCATCATCCTTGACGATCATTTGTGTTGACCGTCATGGTGCGTGACGAAAGGTCGCGATGTCCCCCTCGCCCGCCACTGACCTCGGTGCGCTCGCCGCCCGCGTGCGCACCGCGCTCGACGACGAGACCACGCACCGTCTGGCCGCCGCCGGGCACGCCGGCCTGCGCCCGCTGCACCGCACCGTGCTCGCCGCGCTCGACGACG
>NZ_BHYL01000062.1 GCF_003851725.1 Cellulomonas algicola
ACGATCGCCCCCGCGAGGCCCAGCCCGGCGGTGCCCTGGGCGGCGGCCCGGGCGGCGCGGCGTCGCCGGACCCGCCGGTGCAGGGCCGCCGCCTCGAGCGTGCCGAGCGGCGCGTGCGCCGCGACGTCGTGCAGGGCGGTGCGGAGGTCGGTGCTCATCGGGCGCTCCTCGGGGTCACGAGCTGGATCTCGGTCGGTTCGGTCGCGACGGGGCCGAGCACGCGCTCGAGCGCGCGCACGCCGTCGCTCAGGTACCGCTTGACGGTGCCGGTCGCGAGGTCGAGCCGGTCGGCGATCTCCGGCACGGTGAGGTCCTCGAAGTAGCGGAGCACGACGCACGCCCGCACCCGCGGCGCGAGCCCGGCCAGCGCAGCGACGACGTCCTGCCGCGCGTCGACGCCGTCGGCAGGACCGGCGGACGTGTCGGGCGTCGCGACGAGGTGCCGCACCCTCAGCCACTGGCGCCGGCGGCGGTACCCGTCGACGTAGGTCCGCAGCACCGTCTGGCGCACGTACGCCTCGACGGCCGCGGGCTCGCGCAGGCGGGCGCGGCGGGACAGCACGGAGACGAGCGCGTCCTGCACGAGCTCCTGCGCGTCCGCGGCGTCGCCCGTCAGCAGGTACGCGTACCGCAGCAGCGCGGGCCCGCGCTCGCGGACCAGCTCGTCCAGCACGTCGTCCCAGTGCACGTCGCTCCTCGCGTCGGTCCGCCGGCGTGTCCCGGCACCCCGTCATGACGGATGGCGCGCAGGTTCCGTTGGGGTCGACCTCGACGGCCTCGATCCCGCGGACCACCGGCTGGACGACGCCGGGCTACCCGGTGGCGTGCACGTGCGGCGTGGCGTCGCCGTCGAGCACCGGTGCGTCGACGTCGGCCGTGCCGCGGTCGATCACGAGGGCGCGCAGCTCCTCCGGGGGTGGGCCGCCCCCGGGGCCGCCGTGGCGCAGCCACGCGGCGAGGGCCGCAGTCGCGTCGTCGCCGGCCAGACGCTCGAACCAGACGGGCGCGACCCCGGCTCGCCGGCAGTGCGCGGTCGGCCGTGCGACCACCACGTCGCCGCGCTCGCACTCGTCGAGGCAGTCGACGAACGTGAGCCGCGCGACGCCGGTGCCCGCGAGCCGCCGCAGCCGCTCCGCCTGGCCGCCGCGCAGGTCGTCGACGCCCTCGAGCGTCTCCCCGGCGCACAGCGCGCACGCGGTCAGCCCGGGCAGACCGGCGTCCGCGGGCGCGCGGTCGGCGGGGGAGTCGTCGTGCGGCACCGGACGACGGTACGTGACGACGGCACGGCGCGGATGCCGCGGGGGCGCGTGCCGCGTGGCGTCGGCGGTCCTCGCCCGTCGGTGCCGCACCGGCCGCTAGCGTGGACGTACCCGCCGGGAGGAAGCCCGGGCACCGTCGACGAGGAGGGGTCGTGGGCCGTCGTCCGACGCTCGACGACCTGGCGCGCCACGCGGGCGTCTCGCGCACCGTGGCGTCGCGGGCGGTGAACGGCGAGCCGAACGTCTCGCCCGCCAAGCGGGCCGCGGTCGCCCGCGCGGTCGCGGAGCTCGGCTTCGTGCCGAACGCGACCGCCCGTGCGCTCGCGACCAACCGTGCCGGCGCCGTCGTCCTGGCCGTGTCGGGAGACGACCCCGCGCTCGTCGCGGACCCGTTCTACGTCGAGGTCATCGTGGGTGTCGCGGGCGTGCTGGAGGAGGCAGACCTCGACCTCACGCTCCTGCTCGCGGCGTCCGACCGCGGCCGGGCCCGGCTGGAGCGCGCGCTGCAGTCGCGGCGCACGGACGGGCTCATGCTCATGGCGACACGCGGCGACGACCCGCTGCTCACGGTCGCGCGGGCGACCGAGAGCCCGGTGGTCCTCGGCGGCCGGCCGCTGCACGGGGACCCGGGCCTGTGGGTCGACGTGGACAACGAGGACGGCGGTCGACGCGCGGCCGAGCACCTGCTGGCCACCGGGCGTCGGCGGGTCGGGATCATCACGGGAGGCGAGCAACTGCGCGCGCCCGTGGACCGGCGCCGCGGTGCGGAGGTCGCGCTCCGTGCGGCGGGGGTCGACGCCTGGGTCGAGGTCGGCGACTTCAGCGCCGAGTCCGGTGAGCGGGCGACGGACCGGCTCCTCGAGCGGCGCCCCGACCTCGACGGCCTGATCGCCGGCTCGGACAACATGGCGGCGGGCGCGCTGCGGACCCTGCGGGCACGTGGCCGGTCGGTACCGGACGACGTGGCGGTCGTCGGGTACGACGACCTCCCCGTGGCCCAGCAGACGGACCCGCCGCTGACGACGGTCCGGCAGCCGATCCGGCGCTTCGGCGCCGAGCTCGCGGCGGCGCTCGTGCAGGCGATCGACGGACGTGCGGCGGAGCCCGTCCTGCTGCCGACGACGCTCGTCGTGCGGGGGTCCGCTCCTCTGCCGTGAGGGCTTGACGGCTCCGACGTGCTCGCACCACGATGAGGACGCGCCGCACTGGAACCGCTTCCAGTCTGGCCTCTCAGCACCGGCTCGACCGAGCCCTCCGTCCGGTCCCGCGCCCTCGTCCGTCGTGGGTGCGTGCCGGTGCCGAGTCCGACGGGCGCGTGCCGGCGCCCGAGGGAGGAAGGGTCGGGCGGCGGGGGCACCCGGCGCCCGACCCTTCGCCCGCGACGGCCGTCAGTGCCGCGTGTCCCTCACCCAGTCGTGCGTCGCGGACCGCTGACCGCCGTACCGGCACGGGCCGAGCCGGCTGTCGATGCCGGTGCCCGGGCCGGCAGTCACCGGAGAGGTCGTGCGACCGGAGCCCGCCCACGGCGTACGGGCGCCCGAAGCAGCGGCGCTGCCGGCGGTGTCGGGCCGTCGACCGGCGACCGACACGTGGACGCCAGGCATGCGCGGGAATGCCCGTCCGCGACGCCGGTTGAGACCGAGCATGACCACCTACGGAATCATCGGCGCCGGGAATATCGGCAGCCAGGTCGCCCGCGCCGTCATCGGGCTCGGCCACGACGTCGTCATCGCCAACTCGCGCGGTCCGGAGACGCTCGACGCCCTCGTCGCGGAGCTCGGCCCGCGGGCGCGCGCCGCGACCGCCCAGGAGGCGGCGGCCGCCGCGGACGTCGCGGTCGTGACCGTGCCTCTGAAGGCCGTCGCCGACATCCCGGTCGAGCCGCTGGCCGGCAAGGTCGTGCTCGACACCAACAACTACTACTGGGAGCGCGACGGGCGCGTCGAGGCGCTGGACCGCGGCGAGAAGACGACCTCGGGCCTGCTGCAGGAGCACCTGCCCGCGTCGAAGGTCGTCAAGGCGTTCAACCACATCGGCGCCGCGGACATCACGACCGACGGCCACCCCGCGGGGAGCGAGCAGCGCCGCGCGCTGGCCACGTCGAGCGACCACCCGGAGGCCGTCGAGCACGTCACGGCGCTGTACGACGCTCTCGGGTTCGACACGGTCGACGTCTCGCCGCTGAGCGAGTCGTGGCGCGTGGAGCGCGACCGGCCCGCCTACGTCGTCCGCCAGAACCGGGCGGAGCTCGTCGAGAACCTCGCCCGGGCACCGCGCACGATCTGACACCCCGCCACGCACCCGGTGCGGCGGGTCCTCGGACCTCGCCGCGCCGGGTGCGTCGCCGTGCCGGGATGCCCGCGTGTGCGACGACGGCCGGCTCCAGGGTGGCGGTCGCGTGACCGCCCGTAGCGGCGATATGCGTCGGATGTTATCGTCGCTACGTGGCCACACGAGCGCTGATCCTCGAGAAGGCGGCCGAGCTGCTCGCCTCGTCCCCCGACGGCACGGTCTCGACCCGGGCGGTATGCGAGGCGGCCGGTGTCGGGCAGCCCGTCCTGTACCGGCTCTTCGGCGACAAGGACGGGCTCATGTCCGCGGTCGTCGACCAGGTCTGGGACGAGTACCTCACGATGAAGCGCGCCGCGACACCGTCGGCCGACCCGCTCGACGACCTGCGCCGCGGGTGGGACGCGCACACCGCGTTCGCCCTCGCGCACCCGCACGCCTACCGCCTGGTGTTCGGCACAACCCTGACGACCACGCCCGAGGCCCCGGCCGAGGCGATGGCGCTGCTGCGCGGCGTCCTCGACCGGCTGGCCGCCCAGGGCCGCCTCCGCCTCCCGCCCGACGACGCCGCGCGCGTCGTCATGGCCGCGAACAGCGGCGTCGCGCTCGGTCTGCTCCTGCGGCCCGGGTCCTATCCCGACGCGGCGATCTCGACGCTCACCCGGCAGGCCGTCGAGCGCGCCGTCCTCGCGGACGCCGGCCCGGCCGACGACGCCCCGGCGGTCGCGGCGACCACGCTGCGCGCGCACCTGCGCGAGACCGAGCGCTTCAGCGCGCGGGAGGCGGCGCTGCTCGACGAGTGGCTCGCCCGCCTCCAGACGCCCCCGGCCGCGGACCGACCGCACCTGACGGCACCCGACCGCACCTGACGGCACCCGACCGCACTCCCGCGCGCCGACCCTGCGCGCCCCACCCGACCACCGAGGAGACACCCATGCCCACCAGCACCCCCACCACCCGCGTCGCGCTCGTCACCGGCGGTTCCGGCGGCATCGGCGCGGCCCTCGCGCAGCGCCTCGCCACCGACGGGTACGCGGTCGCCGTGCACTACGCCGGCAACCGCGCGAAGGCCGACGACCTGGTCGCCGGCATCACGTCCACCGGCGGCCGGGCGATCGCCGTGGGCGGCGACGTCGCCGACGAGGTCGCCATGACCGCCGCCTTCGACGAGGTCGAGTCCACGTTCGGCGGCCTCGACGTCGTCGTCCACACCGCGGGCGTCATGGTGCTCGGCCCCGTCGCCGACTACGGGCTCGACGACTTCGACCGCATGGTGCGCACCAACCTGCGCGGCACGTTCGTCGTCGCCCAGCAGGCCACCCGACGTGTCCGCAGCGGCGGCGCGATCGTCCTCTTCTCGACGTCGGTGACCCGCACGCAGTTCCCCACCTACGGGCCCTACGTCGCGACCAAGGCGGCCGTCGAGGGCCTCACGCTCGTCCTCGCGCGCGAGCTCCGAGGCAAGGACGTCACGGTCAACACCGTCGCCCCCGGTCCGACCGCGACCCCGCTGTTCCTCGACGGCAAGGACGAGCAGACGGTCGAGCGGCTCGCGCAGGCCGTGCCGCTCGAGCGCCTCGGCCAGCCCGTCGACATCGCCGAGACGGTCGCCTTCCTCGCCGGACCCGCCCGCTGGGTCAACGGCCAGACGATCTTCACCAACGGCGGCCTCGCCTGACGCCCGCCGCGCCGGGACGACGAAGGCCGCAGCCCGTGAGGGGCTGCGGCCTTCTGACGTGCGCCCGATAGGATTCGAACCTACGACCTTCTGCTCCGGAGGCAGACGCTCTATCCACTGAGCTACGGGCGCATGGCGCGCACACGGGTGTGCGGGCCGGAAGCGAGCGTCAGCGTATCAGCCCGTCAGGCCTCGCCGAGAAACGCGGACAGGTACCCGGACGTCTCCGCGACGGCGCGCGCGTCGTCCCCGGCGACGATCGCCTCGACCAGCCCGTCGTGCGCGTCACCGCCGTGGGTGTCGCTCACGAAGTTGAACCGGATGTTCTCGCCGATCGCGTCGAGCAGGTTCTCGTACAGGGAGACGAGCACGGGGTTCGCGGCGGTCCGCACGATCGTGCGGTGCAGGTCGAGGTCGGTCACGACCATCTTGTCGAGGTCGCCGGCCTGGTAGGCGGCGGCCCGGGCGTCGCGCGCGTCGAGCAGCGCGGACGCGTCGGTCGCGGTGCGGCGGCGGGCCGCGAGCCGGGCGGCCTCGACCTCGAGCGCGCGGCGCACCTCGACGACGTCGCGCTGCCGGGCGTCGGCGATGTGCCGGCCCATCGTCACCGCGAGCTCCGAGCTCGACAGCACGTACGTGCCCGAGCCCTGGCGACGCTCCAGCAGCCCCGCGTGCACGAGCGACTGCACGGCCTCGCGGACGGTGTTGCGGCCGACGCCGAGCAGGTCGACGAGGGCGGGTTCGGGAGGGATGCGCGAGCCGACGGGCCACTCGCCCGAGGTGATGCGGCTGCGGAGCGCGTCGACGGCGGTGTCGATGAGTCCGGGACGTCGCGCCATGCGTCAGGTCGCCTGTCCGTGCATGGCCGAAGTCAACACCGACGGGTGCCCCCACGCCACCGTTTCGGCTGGTCGGCGCGCCGCGTCGTGCGGCCTGCGAGCGATGCGCGCCGGACGGGTGCGCGAACCGGACGCGCGTCCGGCCGTCGGCGGCGTTCCCCTACCCTTGACGGGTGACTCCCGCGCAGCTCTCCGAGGCCCTCCGGGCCGCTCTCGTGCACGCCGTCGACGACGGCACGTTCGCCCTCGACCCGGCCGCGATCCCGGCGACCGTGCACCTGGAGCGACCGCGGCAGCGCGAGCACGGCGACTGGGCGACGAACGTCGCGATGCAGCTCGCGAAGAAGGCGGGCACGAACCCCCGCGCCTTCGCGGAGGAGCTCGCGCGCCGGCTCGGTGACACCCCGGGGGTCGCGTCCGTCGACGTCGCCGGTCCCGGGTTCCTCAACATCCGCCTCGACGCGGCCGCGGCGGGCGAGCTCGCGCGCTCGATCGTCGAGCAGGGCGTCGAGTACGGGCACGGCGACGCGCTCGCGGGCGTGCGCCTCAACCTCGAGTTCGTGTCCGCCAACCCGACGGGCCCGCTGCACATCGGCGGCGTGCGCTGGGCGGCCGTCGGCGACAGCCTCGCGCGCGTGCTCGAGGCGGCGGGTGCGGACGTCACCCGCGAGTACTACTTCAACGACCACGGCGCGCAGATCGACCGCTTCGCGCGCTCGCTCGTCGCCCGCGCGCTCGGCCAGGCCGCTCCGGAGGACGGGTACGGCGGCTCGTACATCACGGACATCGCCGAGCAGGTCGTCGCGGACGCGCTCGCCGCGGGCGAGCCCGACCCGCGCACGCTGCCGCTCGACGAGGCGACCGAGGCGTTCCGCGCGCGCGGCGTCGACCTGATGTTCGCCGAGATCAAGCAGTCGCTGCACGACTTCGGCGTCGACTTCGACGTGTACTTCCACGAGGACACGCTGCACGAGTCGGGCGCCGTCGAGCGGGCCGTCGAGCGGCTTCGCCAGGGCGGGCACGTCTTCGAGCAGGACGGCGCCGTCTGGCTGCGCACGACCGACTTCGGCGACGACAAGGACCGGGTCGTCATCAAGTCCGACGGCGAGGGCGCGTACATCTCGGGCGACATCGCGTACTACCTGGACAAGCGCGAGCGCGGGTTCGACCGCGTCGTCATCATGCTCGGCGCCGACCACCACGGGTACATCGGCCGGATGATGGCCGTGTGCGCGGCGTTCGGCGACACCCCGCACGTCAACCTCGAGATCCTCATCGGCCAGCTCGTCAACCTCGTGAAGGACGGCGAGCCGGTGCGCATGTCGAAGCGTGCGGGCACCGTCCTGACGATCGAGGACCTGGTCGACGCGGTCGGCGTGGACGCGGCGCGGTACTCGCTCGCGCGCTCGTCGGCGGACTCGTCGATCGACCTCGACCTCGACCTGCTCGCGTCGGCGAAGAACGAGAACCCCGTCTACTACGTGCAGTACGCGCACGCGCGGACGGTCAACGTGGGCCGGAACGCCGCCGACGCGGGCGTCCGCAAGGAGGACGGCTTCGACGCGTCGCTGCTCGACCACGAGTCGGAGTCGGTCCTGCTGGGCCGCTTGGCCGAGCTGCCGCGCGTCATCAACCAGGCCGCCGAGCTGCGCGAGCCGCACCGCGTCGCGCGCTACCTGGAGGAGCTCGCGGGGTCGTACCACAAGTGGTACGACCAGCGCCGCGTCACGCCGTGGGGCGACGAGGAGGTCACGGACGTGCACCGCACGCGCCTGTGGCTCAACGACGCGACGCGTCAGGTCCTCGCGAACGGGCTGGGTCTGCTGGGCGTGAGCGCGCCGGAGCGGATGTGACCGGCGCGGCTCCGCAGCCGTCCGCGCACCTGCACGACGCCGGGACGGTCGTCCCCGGCGAGCCGTGGTCGACGGGTGTCGCGCGCGGCGACGACGGTGCCGTGCGCGTCGGCGGCGTCGACGTCCGCGACCTCGCGGCGCAGCACGGGACCCCGGCCTACGTCCTCGACGAGCAGGACCTGCGCACGCGTGCGCGGACGTACCGGCGCGCGTTCGCCGAGGCGTTCGCGCAGGTCGGCGCCGACGTCGACGTCTACTACGCCGGCAAGGCGTTCCTGTCCGTCGCGGTCGCGCGCTGGGTGCACGAGGAGGGCCTGCGGGTGGACACCGCGTCGGGCGGTGAGCTCGCGGTCGCGCTGCGCGCGGGCGTGCCGGGCGCGGACATCGGCCTGCACGGCAACAACAAGTCGGACGACGAGCTGACGACCGCCCTCGACGCGGGCGTCGGCCGGATCATCGTCGACTCGCTCGTCGAGATCGAGCGGCTCGCGGACCTGGTCGCGTCCCGTGGCGGCGCTCCGGCGCCCGTGATGGTGCGCGTGACGACGGGCGTGCACGCGGGCGGCCACGAGTACATCTCGACCGCGCACGAGGACCAGAAGTTCGGGCTCTCGCTCGCGCCGACGCGGGGGACCGCGGACACCGTGGCGGACGCCGACGACGACAGCCCGGCGATGACCGCGCTGCTCGCCGTGCTGGCCCGGCCCGAGCTGCGGCTGCTCGGCATCCACTCGCACATCGGCTCGCAGATCCTCGACCCGTCGGGGTTCGCGGTGGCCGCGAAGTCCGTGCTCGCGCTGCGGGCGCGGCTCGCGCGGCGCACGGGCGTGCTCGTCGCGGAGGTCGACCTCGGCGGCGGGTACGGCATCGCCTACCTGCCGGGCGAGGTCGCGCTCGACCCCGACCGCATCGCCAAGGAGATCGCCGCGTCGGTCGCCGACAGCGCCGCCGAGGTCGGCACCGACGTGCCGCGGTTCTCGATCGAGCCGGGCCGCGCGATCGTCGGGCCGGCTGGGCTCACGCTCTACACCGTCGGGACCGTCAAGCCCGTGCGCGTCGACGAGGGCCTGACCCGGCTGTACGTGTCCGTCGACGGCGGTATGAGCGACAACATCCGCCCCGCGCTGTACGGCGCGCGGTACCACGCGGAGGTCGTCGGGCGGCTGTCGACGGCGGACCGGGTGCTGGCGCGCGTCGTCGGGAAGCACTGCGAGAGCGGCGACATCGTCGTGCACGAGGTGCTGCTGCCGGGCGACGTGCGCGCGGGCGACCTGCTCGCGGTCGCGGCGACGGGGGCCTACGGGCGCTCGATGGCGTCGAACTACAACCTGCTGACCCGCCCGCCGGTCGTGGCGGTCGCCGACGGCGCGTCGCGCGTCCTGGTCCGCCGCGAGACGGTCGCCGACCTCCTGGCCCTCGACACCGACGCCTGACGTCGGCCCCGCTCGAGCCCGACCCGGGCCTGGTGACCGTCCGGACGACGATCGCGGTACCCAGGACCGGGTCGGCCCGCGCCGGGCCCCACCACACGGTGTGGACGGCGTCCCGCCCGGTGCGCGCCCGGCTCTATCCTGGGCCGCGTCACCGCCCGCCCCCGGCGCCGGCCACGGCCCGCGGACGCGGCGCGGGGTGACACCCACCGACCGAGAGGCCGTCCCCGTGGTCCTGCCGTCCGACCCCCGCCCGTCCCTGCGCGTCGCCGTCCTCGGCTGCGGCGTCGTCGGCACGGAGGTCGTCCGGCTCCTCACGACGCAGGCCGACGACCTCGCCGCCCGCGTCGGCGCCCGCCTCGAGCTCGTCGGCGTCGCGGTGCGGGACGTCGACGCGGAGCGCGACCCGGTGGTCGACCGCACGCTGCTCACGACGGACGGCACGTCGCTCGTCGAGAAGGCCGACGTCGTGGTCGAGGTCATGGGCGGCATCGAGCCCGCGCGGAGCCTGCTGCTGCACGCGATCGAGCACGGCGCGTCCGTCGTCACCGCCAACAAGGCGCTGCTCGCGCAGGACGGCCCGACGCTCTACGCCGCCGCCGACGCCGCGGGCACCGACCTCTACTTCGAGGCCGCCGTCGCGGGCGCCATCCCGATCGTCCGCCCGGTGCGCGAGTCGCTCGCGGGCGACCACGTGCGCCGCGTGCTCGGCATCGTGAACGGCACGACGAACTACGTGCTCGACCGCATGACGACCGAGGGCCTCGACCTCGACCAGGCGGTCAAGGAGGCCCAGGCGCTCGGCTACGCCGAGGCCGACCCGACGGCCGACGTCGAGGGCTACGACGCCGCCGCGAAGGCCGCGATCCTCGCGTCGCTCGCGTTCCACACGCGCGTCGCGCTCGACGACGTGCACCGTGAGGGCATCACCGCGGTGACCGCGCAGGACGTCGAGTGGGCCGCCCGCACGGGCCACGTCATCAAGCTGCTCGCGATCGCCGAGCGCGGCGAGACCGCCGACGGTACGTCGGGCGTCCAGGTCCGCGTGCACCCGGCGCTGCTGCCCGCCGACCACCCGCTCGCGGGTGTGCGCGGCGCGTTCAACGCGGTGTTCGTCGAGGCCGAGGCCGCAGGCGAGCTCATGTTCTACGGCCGCGGCGCGGGCGGCGTCCCCACCGCGTCGGCGGTGCTCGGCGACGTCGTGTCGGTCGCGCGGCACCGCGTGCTCGGCGGCAAGGGCCCGGTCGAGTCGTCCTACGCCGCGTTCCCGGTGCTCCCCGCCGCCGCCGCGCGCACGCGCTACCAGGTGCGGCTCGAGGTCGCCGACCGGCCCGGCGTGCTCGCGCAGGTCGCCGCGGTCCTCGCGTCGCACGACGTGTCGATCGAGGCGGTCCGCCAGACCCCGGCCCGCGACGGCGACCCGACCAGCGCGGTCGCGCACCTCGTCATCACGACGCACACCGCCCCCGACGCTGCCCTGCAGGCCACCGTCGACGCCGTCGCCGGCCTCGACGTGGTCCGCAGCATCGTGTCCGTCCTGCGAGTCGAAGGAGCCTGATGGCCCACCAGTGGCGCGGCGTGATCGCCGAGTACGCCGACCGCCTGCCCACGCACGTCCAGGAGACCGTCGTCACGCTGGGGGAGGGCGGCACGCCGCTGATCCCGGCGCCTGCGCTGTCGGAGCGCTCGGGTGCGGACGTGTACGTGAAGTTCGAGGGCATGAACCCGACGGGCTCGTTCAAGGACCGCGGCATGACGACCGCGATCTCCGCGTCGGCGGCCCGCGGCGCGAAGGCGGTCGTGTGCGCGTCGACCGGCAACACGTCCGCGTCGGCCGCGGCGTACGCGACGCGTGCGGGCATGGTCTGCGCGGTGCTCGTGCCGGACGGCAAGATCGCGATGGGCAAGCTGTCGCAGGCGATCGCGCATGGCGCGCGTCTCCTCCAGGTCGACGGCAACTTCGACGACTGCCTGGTCGCGGCCCGCAAGCTCGCCGAGGCGTACCCGGTCGACCTCGTGAACTCCGTCAACCCGGACCGCATCGAGGGCCAGAAGACGGGCGCGTTCGAGATCGTCGACGCGCTCGGCGACGCCCCCGACATCCACGTCCTGCCGGTCGGCAACGCGGGCAACATCACCGCGTACTGGAAGGGGTACCGCGAGTACGCGGGCCTCGACGCGGGCGAGAAGCACGGCGCGGTCGCGACGCGCACGCCCGTCATGTGGGGCTTCCAGGCCGCCGGCGCCGCGCCCATCGTCCAGGGCTTCCCGATCGACCAGCCCGAGACCATCGCGACCGCGATCCGCATCGGCAACCCCGCGTCGTGGCAGCAGGCGGAGGAGGCGCGCGACGTGTCGGGCGGCCTCATCGAGTCCGTCACCGACGCGCAGATCCTCGCGGCGCACCGCGTGCTGTCCGCCGAGGTCGGCGTCTTCGTCGAGCCCGCGTCGGCCGCCGGGGTCGCAGGGCTGCTGATGCTGGCCGAGCAGGGCCGCGTCCCCGCGGGCGCGCGCATCGCGATCACGGTGACGGGGCACGGCCTCAAGGACCCGCAGTGGGCGCTCAAGACCCCCGAGGGCCACGACGTCGAGCCCGTGCGCGTCTCCGCGGACGTGGTGTCGATCGCCGCCGCGCTCGGCCTGGACTGAGGCCGCGATGCGCCTGGGGGCGGACCACGTCCGCGTCCGCGTCCCCGCGACGAGCGCCAACCTCGGTCCGGGGTTCGACGCGCTCGGGGTCGCGCTCACGCTGCACGACGAGCTCGAGGTCCGCGCGCTCGGCACGCCGGGCGTCACGGTCGAGGTGACCGGCGAGGGTGCGGGCGAGGTGCCCGACGACGAGCGGCACCTCGTCGTGCAGGCGCTGCGCACCGCGCTCGACCACGTCGGCGCCCCGCTGACCGGCCTCCATCTGACGTGCCGCAACGCGATCCCGCACGGGCGCGGCCTCGGGTCGTCCGCAGCAGCCGTCGTCGCCGGGATCGTCGCGGCGCGCGCGCTCGTCGCGGACCCGGACGCGCTCGACGACGACACCGCGCTCGCGCTGGCCACCGCGATGGAGGGCCACCCGGACAACGCCGCGCCTGCGCTGCTGGGCGGCGCGACCGTCGCGTGGAGCGACACCGGGACGGGCGCGGTGCAGGCGGCCCGCATCGCGGTGCACGACGACGTCGTGCCGGTCGCCGTCGTCCCCGGCACCCACCTGTCGACCAAGGCGGCCCGCGGCGTCCTGCCCGCGACCGTGCCGCACGCCGACGCCGCGTTCCAGGCCGGCCGTGCGGCGCTGCTCGTCGAGGCGCTCGGGCGGCGCCCCGACCTCCTGCTCCCCGCGACCGAGGACCGTCTCCATCAGCAGCAGCGGCGCGCGGTCATGCGCGACTCGCTCGCGCTGGTGGACGTCCTCCGGGCCGCGGGCGTCGCGGCCGTCGTCTCGGGCGCCGGTCCGACGGTCCTGGCCCTCGCGCGCCGCACGGGGAAGACGACGGGCCCCGACCGTGTTGAGAGGGTGAGCACGGACGCCGACGACGCCCTGACCGCCGCGTTCGGCGGTGTCATGGGCGGCTGGCGGATCCTCCCGCTCGCGGTCGACACCGAGGGCGCCCGCGCGGAGCGCGTGTCGTCGAGCCGCCCGATCGGGTGAACCGCGACACCAGTGCTGCGGCGGACTCCGGGTCGCACCGACAGTGATAACATCGACGCGTTCCCCGGACCTCGTCCTCCGGGCCGCCCGCGCCGTTCGTCGCCCGGGCGATTCCCTCGAGTCGACCCCCCGGGAGCGCTCCAGCCCACGCGCGCAGATGTCGCAGACGTCGTCGTACGCGCCGTGCCGCTCCATCACCGTCCCCGGTCGTCTGACCGGGGCCCGGCCGCACCCCGTCCCCGTGGGGTGGGCCACCGACGAGGGGAAGGGTCCTTCGTGACAGACACCATCGATCCCGCCGTGACGACCTCCGGCGGGTCCGCCCGCGCCGGCTCGATCACCGCGCTGCGCCTGCCCGAGCTGCAGGCGCTCGCGTCCGAGCTCGGCGTCAAGGGCACCTCGAAGATGCGCAAGGGCGACCTGGTCGACGCGATCAACGCCGCCCGCGGGGGCAACCGCTCCCGCGCGCTCGACGAGCCGCGCCGCACCGAGTCGGTCGCCGTGGCCGACGCCCCGCCCGCGCGGGAGCGTCGCCGCCGTGCGCCGCAGGCCGCCGCGCAGGACGCGTCCGCCGCCGCACCCGCCGCTGAGC
>NZ_BHYL01000063.1 GCF_003851725.1 Cellulomonas algicola
CCGCGACCGAGCCCACGCACCCGGCCACCACCGCGCAGGTCGGACCCGCGGTGCCGGTCGCCGGCACCACCGCCGGCACCCCGACCCCCGCGGCACCGAGCACGACGACGACACCTGCCGCCGCGACGCCCACCGGCACGCCCGGCGCGGCCGCCGCCGGCGGCACGCCCACGACGGAGCCGTGGGTCGCCCCCGAGGGCCCGATCGGCCGCATCCCGGTCGTCGACGTCTCCCCGGTCGCCGAGGAGGGCCGCTTCCCGGCGAAGGCGACCGTGGGCGAGGCCGTGCCGATCCGCGCGACAGTGTTCCGCGAGGGCCACGACGCGGTCGCCGCGACGGCGATCCTCATCGACCCCGACGGCGCCGAGCACGCACGCGCGCCGATGGTCGACATCGCGCCCGGGCTCGACCGCTTCGAGGCGCGCCTCGTCCCGGACCGCACGGGTGAGTGGTCGTTCCGCGTCGAGGGCTGGTCCGACCCGTTCGCGACGTGGGCGCACGACGCGACCATCAAGGTCGCGGCGGGCATCGACGTCGAGCTCATGCTGACCGAGGGCGCGCGCCTGCTGGAGCGTGCCGCGGCACGCCCGTCGACGGAGCTGCCCGAGGAGGCGGCGCGGGTGCTGCGCGACGCGGTCGCGGGGCTGCACGACACGACCCGGACGCCGGCCGACCGGCTCGCGGCGGGCCTGTCGCACGCCGTGCGCGGCACGCTCGCGGCGCACCCGTTCCGTGAGCTCGTCACGTCGTCGCGCGCCTACCCGCTGCGCGTCGAGCGCCCGCTCGCGCTCGCGGGGGCGTGGTACGAGATCTTCCCGCGCTCGCACGGCGCGACGCAGGACCCGGAGACGGGCGAGTGGCGCTCGGGCACGCTGCGGACGGCGGCGCAGGACCTGCCGCGCATCGCGGGCATGGGCTTCGACGTCGTGTACCTGACCCCGATCCACCCCATCGGCACGACGTACCGCAAGGGCCGCAACAACTCGCTCGACGCGCAGCCGGGCGACCCGGGCTCGCCGTACGCGATCGGCTCGCCGGACGGCGGCCACGACGCGATCGAGCCGAGCCTCGGCACCTTCGACGACTTCGACGCGTTCGTCGCGAGCGCGCGCGAGCTGGGCCTGGAGGTCGCGCTCGACGTCGCGCTGCAGTGCTCGCCGGACCACCCGTGGGTCACGGACCACCCGGAGTGGTTCACGACGCGCGCCGACGGGTCGATCGCGTACGCGGAGAACCCGCCGAAGAAGTACCAGGACATCTACCCGCTGAACTTCGACAACGACCCCGCGGGCATCTACCGCGAGGTCCGCCGGGTGCTGCAGGTGTGGATCGACCACGGCGTGACGCTGTTCCGCGTCGACAACCCGCACACCAAGCCGCTCGACTTCTGGGCGTGGCTCCTCGCCGACGTGCGCAAGGACCACCCCGAGGTGATCTTCCTGTCGGAGGCGTTCACGCGTCCGGCGATGATGCAGACGCTCGCGAAGATCGGGTTCCACCAGTCGTACACGTACTTCACGTGGCGGAACACCAAGGAGGAGCTCGAGACGTACCTCGCGGAGGTCTCGGGCGAGCAGGGCGCGTGGATGCGGCCGAGCTTCTGGCCGACGACGCACGACATCCTCCCGCCGTACCTGCAGGCGACGGGCGGCCGCGGCTTCGCGGTGCGCGCGGTGCTCGCGGCGACGGGCTCGCCGACGTGGGGGATCTACTCAGGCTACGAGCTCGTCGAGGACGTGCCGCGTCCAGGCGTGGACGAGCAGATCGACAACGAGAAGTACGAGCTCAAGCCGCGCGACTGGGCCGCGGCGGACGAGCTCGGCATCGCGCTGCTGCTCGGCAACCTCAACGCGGTCCGCCGCGCGCACCCGGCGCTGCAGCAGCTGCGCAACCTCGTCGTGCACCCGTCGACGGACGACGCGCTCGTCGCGTACTCGCGCCACCTCGACGCCGCGCACTCCCCGACGGGCCGCGCGGACACCGTCGTGACGATCGTCAACCTCGACACGTGGAACGCGCGCGAGGGCGTCGTGCAGCTGGACCTCGCGGCCCTCGGCCTGCCGGTGGACCGCCCGCTGCGCGCGCGCGACCTCCTGACCGGCGAGACGTGGGAGTGGGGCGCCGCACCCTGGGTGCGCCTCGACCCCGCCGTGCGGCCCGCGCACGTGATCCACCTGGAGGAGGCGTGACGACGCTGCCGCCGGTCCCCGACGTGCGCCTGCGCGAGCCCGCGCCCAACACGGGGCAGATCATGCTCACCGCGCTGCCGCCGAAGCGGCAGCCGACCGTCCCGGCGGCGTCCGAGGCGCTCCCGGGCCTGTCGGACGACCCGGACTGGTACCGGACGGCGGTCTTCTACGAGGTCATGCTGCGCTGCTTCTCGGACGCGACGGGCCAGGGCAGCGGCGACCTGCGCGGCCTCATCGACCGCCTGGACTACCTGCAGTGGCTCGGTATCGACTGCCTGTGGCTGCCGCCGTTCTACCCGTCGCCGCTGCGTGACGGCGGGTACGACGTGGCGGACTACACGGCGATCGCCGCGCAGTACGGCACGGTCGCGGACTTCCAGGAGCTGATCTCCGAGGCGCACGCGCGCGGGATGCGCCTGGTCATCGACCTGGTGATGAACCACACGAGCGACCAGCACCCGTGGTTCCAGGCGTCGCGCTCGGACCCCGAGGGCCCGTACGGCGACTTCTACGTGTGGAGCGACGACAACACGCGCTACCAGGACGCGCGCATCATCTTCGTCGACACCGAGACGTCGAACTGGACCTTCGACCCGGTGCGCCGGCAGTACTTCTGGCACCGGTTCTTCAGCCACCAGCCGGACCTCAACTTCGAGAACCCGCGCGTCGTCGAGGCGATGATGGACGTCGCCCGGTTCTGGCTGCGGATCGGCGTCGACGGGTTCCGCCTGGACGCGGTGCCGTACCTGTTCGAGGCCGAGGGCACGAACTGCGAGAACCTCCCCGAGACGCACGCGTTCCTGCGCGACGTGCGGCGCATGATCGACGAGGAGTTCCCCGGCCGGATCATGCTGGCCGAGGCGAACCAGTGGCCCGAGGACGTCGTGCACTACTTCGGCACCGAGGACGAGCCGGAGTGCCACATGTGCTTCCACTTCCCCGTGATGCCGCGCATCTACTACTCGCTGCGCGACCAGCGGGCGACGCCGATCGTCGACATCCTCGCGGACACCCCGCCCATCCCGAAGGGCGCGCAGTGGTCGACGTTCCTGCGCAACCACGACGAGCTCACGCTCGAGATGGTGTCGACCGAGGAGCGCGCGTCGATGTACGGCTGGTACGCGCCCGACTCGCGCATGCGCGCCAACGTCGGCATCCGCCGCCGGCTCGCTCCCCTGCTGGACAACTCCCGCAAGGAGATCGAGCTCGCGCACGCGCTCCTGCTGTCGCTGCCCGGCAGCCCGTGCCTGTACTACGGCGACGAGATCGGCATGGGCGACAACATCTGGCTGCCGGACCGCGACGCGGTGCGCACACCGATGCAGTGGACGCCCGACCGCAACGCGGGCTTCTCGACGGCCGACCCCGGCAAGCTCTACCTGCCGCTGGTGCAGTCGCTCGTGCACCACTACAGCCACACGAACGTCGAGGCGCAGCTCGCGCAGCCGACGTCGCTGCTGCACTGGGTGCGCGGCATGCTCGCGGTCCGCCGCCGCTACCCGGCGCTCGGCAAGGGCGACTTCACGGTCGTGCCGTCGGACAACGAGTCGGTCCTGACGTTCCTGCGCGAGACCGAGGACCAGACGATCCTCGTCGTCGCGAACATGGCGTCGACCGCCCGGTCCGCGACGGTGACCATGCCCGACCGCGTGGGCTGGACCATGCGCGACGTGTTCGGCGGCGCGGCCTTCCCGGCCGTGCGCGACGACGGCACCGCGCTGTTCACGCTCGGCTCGCGCGACTTCTACTGGCTCGAGCTCGACCCGCCGTCCGACGTCCCCGGCGCTCCCGGCGACGCGGGCGTGGGAGCGGGCGGCCGGCACGGCCGTGCGGGGGCACGATGACGCTCATCGTCACCCCGCCCGACGACCTCGACGTCGCGCTGCTCGACGCGGTCCGCGACTGGCTGCCCGGGCGTCGGTGGTTCCCCGCGAAGGGCACGCAGGCGGAGCTCGCGCTGGTCGGCGGTCTGGCGCTCGCGGACGACGTGCGCGTCCTCCTCGTCCGTGCCAAGGCGGGGTCGATCGACGCGGTCCTCCAGGTCCCGCTCGTCCTCGCGCCCGCGACCGGCGAGCACGACGGCGGACACGCGGGGGCGACGACCTCACCGACGGACGTCGTCGGCCACGTCGGCGGCCGCGCGGTCGTCGACGGAGCCGCCCACCCCGCGTTCGTCGCCGCGTGGCTGGCCGCCGCCGACGGCCCGGGGGCCCCGGTCGACCCGTCGACCGCCCGCGCGGTCTCGGGCGAGCAGTCGAACACCTCCGTCATCCTGCGCGCGGCTCCCGACGCCCCTGCGCCGGCGGCGATCCTCAAGGTCCTGCGCGCGGTGGCCGCGGGCGAGAACCCCGACGTGGACGTGCCGCGCCACCTGGTCGACGTCGGCTCGGCCGACGTGCCGGCACCGCTCGCGTGGCTCCAGGCGCGCTGGCCGGGCGCGTCGGGCGAGCCGGTCGAGGGCTACCTCGGTGCGATGAGCGCGTTCGTGCCGCAGGCGCAGGACGGGTTCGAGCTCGCGTGCGACGTCGCGCGGCGCGGCGAGCCGTTCGGCGACCTGGCGCGCGAGCTCGGGGCGGTCGTGGCGGGCGTGCACGCGGACCTGGTCCGCGCGTTCGGCACGGACGCCGCGACCGCCCCGCAGGACGGCCCGGAGCAGGTCGCGGCCGCGGTCGCCAACCGCTTCGCGTGGGCCGTGTCCGCGGTCCCGCAGCTCACGCGCTTCGCGCCGGGGGTCGAGGCCGTGGTCGCGCAGGTCCGTGCGCTGGACGTCGCCCCGCCACGGCAGCGCGTGCACGGCGACCTCCACCTGGGCCAGGTCCTGAGGTCGGGGTCCCGCTGGTTCGTCACCGACTTCGAGGGTGAGCCGCTGGCCCCGCTCGCCGCACGCACGCGGCCGGACCTCGCGCTGCGCGACGTCGCGGGCATGCTGCGGTCGCTCGACTACGCGGCCGCGGTCGCCGGGCTGACCGGTGACGCGGCGCAGTCGTGGACGGACGCCGCGCGTGCGGCGCTGCTCGACGGGTACGCGGGTGCGGCGGTCGCGCAGCCGGTCGACGGCGACGCGGACGGTCGCGCGGTGCTCCTGCGCGCGCTCGAGCTCGACAAGACGCTCTACGAGGCCGTCTACGAGTCGCGCAACCGTCCGACGTGGCTGCCGATCCCGCTCGCGGGCCTGGAGCGCCTGGCCGGCTGAGCGAGGCGCACCGCTCGTCCGGGCGGTCCGGCGCATGCCGTCAGGCGCCCGTGGGCACCTCGAGCGACCGGTCGACGGTCATCCGCATCCCCGCCTGCCGCGGCGTGAGCTCGCTCTGCAGCACGAGCGCGGCGGCCCCGACGGCGGCGGCCTCGGGGGCGTTCGACGAGATGGCGACGCGCACGGTGTGGTTCCCGCGCGCGAAGAACGACTGCGCGAGCCGGGTCTCGACCTCGGGCACGTAGAGCGACCCGGCCATGGCGAACGCGGGGCCGGTGAGGACGACGAGCTCGAGGTCGAGCACGTTCGCGAGGGTCTGCGCGGCGACGCCGAGGTAGCGCGCGGACCGCTCGATGACCCGCAGCGGCTCCTCCTCCCCGCGGCTGGCGGCGCGGGCGAGCGTCGCGAAGTCCTCGGCGACGGTGCGCCCGGCGAGCTCGATGCCTGCGGCGCGCGCGGCGGCGACGACGGCGGCCGGGCCCGCGAGGGCCTCGACGCAGCCGCGGCTCCCGCACCAGCACTCGGGTCCGTCGAGGTCGACGCAGATGTGCCCGACCTCCCCCGCGTTGGAGCTGGCCCCGCGGAAGACCGTGCCGTCGACGATGATCCCGGCACCGATGCCCGTGCCCATGTAGAGCGCGGCGAAGGCGGACCCGGCGATGCCGCCGGACCAGTACTCCCCGATCGCGGCGGCGGTCGCGTCGTTGTCGAGCAGCACGGGCAGCCCGACGGCGTCCTCGAGCGCGGCCGCGAGCGGGAACTCGGTCCAGGCCTGCATGACGGGCGGCGTGAGGGTCATGCCGGTCGACGCGGTGATGGGCCCGGGCGAGACGACGCCAAGGCCGAGCACGCGCTCGGGGTCGACGCCGACGCGCGCGACGGTCGCGCGGATCTCGGCGGCGATGCGGGCGACGACCTCGCGCGGGTCGTCGGACCCGGCTCCGGGCCGCCGCCACCGCGCGACGATCGCACCGCCGAGGTTGGCGATGACGTAGGTGATGCCCGCGTGGTCGAGGTGCACGCCGACGGCGAAGCGCGCGTACGGGTCGAGCTCGAGCAGCATGCGCGGCTTGCCGCCCGTGGACTCGGCGCGCCCGACCTCGACGACGAGCCCGTCGTCGATGAGCCGGCGCACGACGGTCGAGATCGTGGCGGCGGTGAACCCGGTGGCGCGCGTGAGCTCGACGCGGCTGATGGTCCCGGCCGCGCGGATGAGGTCCAGGATCGCGGCGCGACTGCTCGCGTGCGCGGCGCCCAGGCCTGACTGGAGGCTGCTCACGGCACCGCCCTCTCTCGCGTCTCCCCTGCGCGCTCACCATAACGATCCGGGCACGAGGAGCCCCTGCGGCGACACGCACGTTGACTAACTTTGTTCACTTGCCTAAGAATGCCACGCGGAGCAGGGTTCGCGAATGACCCCGACGGTGACGAAGCCCCTCCACACCGGCCGGCACGCGGAGGTGCCGGCCCGACGAGAGGATCAAGGATGTTCCCTCAGAAGCGACGCACCCGCGTCCTGGCGGTCGCGGCCGCCACCACGGTCCTCGCCCTCACGGCTGCGTGCTCGGGCGGCGGGGGCGGCGACGAGGAGGCCAACGACGACGGCACCCCCTCGGGCGCGATCACGGTCCTGACCTGGCGCACGGACCTCGTCGAGGACGGCACCTTCGACGACTACGTCGAGAAGTTCAAGGCCGCGTACCCCGAGGTCACCGACGTCAAGGTCGAGGGCATCACCGACTACGAGGGCGAGGTGAAGACGCGCATGAGCACCGACAACTACGGTGACGTGCTCGCCATCCCCGGCTCGGTGACCCCCGACCAGTACGCCGACTTCTTCGAGCCCCTGGGCGACCAGGAGGAGATGGCGAAGGAGTACCAGTGGATCAACGACAAGTCCTTCGAGGGCAAGTCGTACGGCATCCCGGTCGTCGGCAACGTCCAGGGCTACGTCTACAACAAGCGCGTGTGGGAGGAGGCCGGCGTCACGGAGTTCCCCGACACGCCTGAGGCCTTCCTCGACGCGCTGCAGAAGATCAAGGACAACGGCGTCGAGATCGCGCCGCTGTACACCAACTACAAGGACGGCTGGCCGCTGTCGCAGTGGGACGGCTGGCTGGGCGCCGTCACGGCGGACCCCGACTGGAAGAACAAGATCGTCGAGTCCGACACCCCGTGGACCCCGGAGAGCGACTACGGCGTCGTCGACGGCCTCATCTACCAGGCGGTCGCGGACGGCCTGACCGAGGCCGACCCGACCACGACGAACTGGGAGGAGTCGAAGCGTCTGCTCGGCACCGGCCAGGTCGCGACGATGGTGCTCGGCTCGTGGGCGATCCCGCAGATGCAGGCGGCCGCCGAGGCGGCGGGCGAGGACCCGGCGGACATCGCCTACGCCCCGACGCCCGTCAAGGTCGACGGCAAGTTCCACTCGGTCGCCGGCGGTGACTACAACCTCGGCATCAACGTGCACTCGAAGAACAAGGCGACCGCGCGCGCGTGGATCGACTGGTTCAACCACGAGTCGGGCTTCTCGGAGTCGCAGGCGGGTCTCTCGCCGATCATCGACGGCCCCGTCCCGGCAGCCCTCGAGGGCTTCGTCTCCGAGGTCGAGCTCATCACGCTGAACCCCGCCCCCGAGGGCAAGGAGGCGCTGTTCGGCGACATCGACAAGGCGTCCGGCATCGTCACCACGGACCCCAAGTTCCGTCAGCAGACCATCGACGACGCCCGCTCGGGCGCTCGCACCATCGAGCAGATCTTCGACGACCTCAACGCCAAGTGGGCCGAGGGTCGGGCGTCGGTCGCCTGAGAGGTCCTGCCATGACGACCGCTCCCTCGGGCCTGACCGGCCCGGTGACGGCGGCCGCGCAGCAGTCCGACGCGGTCCGCACCCCCCGGAAGCCCCGGGGCGGTGCGGGCCGCGGCACCGCGTGGTACCGCCGGCTCACGCCGTACTACTTCCTGCTGGTCCCCGTCGGGCTCCTGCTTCTCCTCACGTACGTCCCCGTCCTCAACATGTTCTGGTACTCGGTGACGGACTGGGACGGCCTCGACAAGACGAAGAACTTCGTCGGCCTCGAGAACTTCGTCGACGTGTTCACCGAGCCCGCGAACGTACGGGTGTTCATCGTCTCGCTGTACTACTTCGTCGGGTCGTTCGTGCAGATGGCGCTCGCCCTCTACTTCGCGACGATCCTGTCGTTCAAGGTGCGGTTCAAGAACCTCTGGAAGGGCATCCTGTTCTTCCCGTACCTCATCAACGGCGTCGCGATCGGCCTGATCTTCCTCAACTTCCTCAAGCCCGGCGGCGGCCTCGACACCGTGCTCATGGCCGCCGGCCTGGAGAGCCTGATCCAGCAGTGGACGGGCGACCCCGACGTCGCCAACTACTCGCTCGCGGCGGTGTCCGTCTGGCGGTACATGGGTCTGAACTTCGTGATGTTCCTCGGCGCGATCCAGTCGATCAACTCGGAGATCTACGAGGCCGCGGAGATCGACGGCGCGAGCCGCTGGCAGCAGTTCTGGCACATCATCCTGCCGTCGATCCGGCCCATCGTCGGGCTGTCGTTCATCCTCGCGATCTCGGGCGCGCTGTCCGTCTTCGAGATCCCCTACGTCATGACGGGCGGTGCGAACGGCACGGAGACGTTCGTCATCCGCACGATCTGGACCGGCTTCGAGCGCAGCATGGTCGGCCTGGCGTCGGCCATGGCCGTGGTGCTCCTGCTGATCGTGCTGGTCATCACGTGGATCCAGCGCAAGGTCGTCCCCGACGAGGAGGTGGATCTCACGTGATCCGCGCCGTGACCGGCACCGCCAAGTACGTCTCGCTCGTCGTGGCGTCGATCGCGATGCTCCTGCCGCTGGGGCTCATCGTGTTCGGGTCGTTCAAGACCGACCAGGAGTTCCTGTCGACGGGTCCGATGACCCCGCCGGCCGACTGGTTCAACGTCGACAACTACGTCACCGCGTTCACGCGTGGCAACATGCTCGGCGCGTTCGGGAACACCGTCTTCATCTTCGCGGTGGCGATCGTCGGCACGATCCTCATCGGCGCTGCGACGGCCTACGCGCTCGACCGTTTCCGGTTCACGGGCCGGTCGTCGGTGCTGAAGCTGTTCCTGCTCGCGACGCTCGTCCCGGGTGTCACGACGCAGGTCGCGACGTTCCAGATCATCAACGGCCTGGGCCTCTACGACTCGCAGTTCGCGCTGATCCTGCTCTTCATGGGCACGGACATCATCTCGATCTACATCTTCCTGCAGTTCGTCCGCGCCATCCCCCGCTCGCTCGACGAGGCCGCGATGATCGAGGGCGCCGGGCATCTGCGGATCTTCTTCCAGATCATCCTGCCCAACCTCAAGCCGGCGATCGCGACCGTCGTCATCATCAAGGGCATCGGCATCTACAACGAGTTCTTCCTGCCGTTCCTCTACCTGCCGACCAAGTCGCTGCGCCCGATCTCGACGACCCTGTTCGACTTCAAGGGGCCGTTCGGCGCGCAGTGGGAGGTCATCTCCGCGGGCGTCGTCATCACGATCATCCCGATCCTCGTGCTGTTCCTGTTCCTGCAGCGCTGGATCTACAACGGCTTCACCTCGGGCGCCACGAAGTAGCGCCCCGACGACGACGCGGGACCCGGCCGGCTCGACGGTCGGGTCCCGCGGCGCTCCAGTCCGGTGCCGCACGTGCCGACACCACCTGCATGGACGTCGGCACCCTCACCGTCGTGACCGTCGGCGCGGTGGCCATGACGGTGCGCGCCGTCGTCCGTCTCGCCCGCGGGCGCGCGTCGTTCCCCGCGCTCGGCGTGACCGCGCTGGTGCTGTGGATCGCGATCACCTGCGTCGCGGGCTTCCACGAGGTCCGCCACCACCACGCGCAGGCCGTCGCGACGGACGCCACCCGTGCCGCGTCCGGCGTCGCGGACGCCCAGGTCGTGTGCCGCCGCGTCGGTGCCGACTGGCTGGACCTCTCCGCACGCTCGGCATGGTCCGCTACGACGACCCGCACACGTCGTTGCTCCGGGCGGAGACGTGCGCCCAGCTCGGCGGGTGGCTGTGGAGCTTCAAGCACGCGCCGTCGCTCGCGCAGGTGGTCGCGGTCCACGTCGTGTCGCACGAGGCGCAGCACGTGGCGGGCGAGTTCGACGAGGGGATCGCGGAGTGCCGCGCGGTCCGGCTCGACGCCGTGGTGGCGCAGCGGATGGGCGCCACGCCTTCGCAGGCGAACGCGCTCGTCGAGCGGTACGTCACCGAGGTCTACCCACACCAGCGCCCGGAGTACCTGCGCGACTGCTCGACGGTGCCCTGACCCGGCGCGATCGCCCGTCCCCGCGCGCCTCAGGCCCGTGTCGCGCGCACGAGCACGAGGTGCTCCGGGAACAGCACGGGCGCCTGCAGCCCGACCTCCGCCAGCACGCGACCCGTGAGCCGCACGCCGTCGGGTGTCCACCACGGCAGCGACAGCCAGTGGCTCCCGAGGCCCTCGACGACGTCCCCGGGCGGCTGCGGCCGCACGTGGTACGTCGCGTCGGGGTCCAGCCCGGGGAACGTGAGCCGCCCCGTGGGCAGCGCGTCGGAGGTCGCGGTCGCGACGACGGCGAACAGCGCGTCGGAGCCGTCGGGCGCCACGACGCCGTGCACGTGGTGCGACGGGTCGGCGACGTCCGCGTGCACGCTCGTGCCGGTGTGCAGCAGCCCACGCAGGTCCTTGTAGGCGGCGACCCACGCCGCGAGCTCGGCCCGCTGTGCGTCGTCGGCCTCGCGCAGGTCCCACTCGATCCCGAGGTGCCCGAACAGCGCCGTGCCCGCGCGGAACGACAGGGCGTGCCGCCGCCCGGTGCTGTGCGCGGTGCCGGACCCGACGTGCGCGCCGATCAGCTCGAGCGGGACCAGCAGGTTCGTCCAGCGCTGGATCTGCTGCCGCTCGAGCGCGTCGATGCAGTCGCTCCCCCAGATCCGGTCGGTGCGCTCCAGGATCTCCAGGTCGACGCGCCCGCCGCCCGACGAGCAGGACTCGATCTCCACGCCGGGGTGCCGCGCGCGCAGCTCGTCGAGCAGGCGGTAGACGGCGAGTGTCTGCCCGTGCACGCCCGCGACGCCGGCGTGGCCCGCGTCGACGAGGTCGCGGTTGTGGTCCCACTTGAGGTATCCGATCGCGTACTCGGTGAGCAGCGCGTCGAGCCGTTCGAGGATGTGGGCGTACGCCTCGGGGTGCGCCAGGTCGAGCACCTGCTGGTGCCGGGCCGGGCGCGGGAGGCGCGACGGGACGCGCAGGATCCAGTCCGGGTGCGCCCGGGCCAGGTCCGAGTCGGGGTTGACCATCTCCGGCTCGACCCACAGCCCGAACTGCAGGCCCAGCCCGGTCACGTGGTCGACGAGCGGGTGCAGCCCGTCCGGCCAGACGTCGGCGGAGACGTACCAGTCCCCCAGCCCGCGCGTGTCGTCGCGCCGCGACCCGAACCACCCGTCGTCGAGGACGTACCGCTCCGCGCCGATCGCGGCGGCCGCGTCGGCGAGCTCGGTGAGCCGGCCGAGGTCGTGCTGGAAGTAGACGGCCTCCCACGTGTTGAGCGTGACGGGCCGGGGCGAGCGCGGGTGCTGCGGGCGCGCCCGCAGCCAGCGGTGGAACCGGCCCGCGAGCGCGTCGAGCCCGACGCCCCAGGACCCGTAGACCCACGGGCTCGTGTACGACTCCCCGGGGGCGAGCCGCACCTCCCCCGGGCTCAGCAGCTCCCCTCCGCCGAGCAGGCCCGGGTGGTAGTGGCTGCGCTCGGCGAGCGTGCGGTGGTTGCCGGACCACGCGGTGTGCACGCCCCAGACCTGCCCGCTGCGGTGCCCGAACGACGGCGTCCCGGCGACGAGCACGAGCGCGGTGTCGTACCCGGTCCGTCCGCGGCGGTTGTCGCGCAGACGCGTGCCGTGCGTGAACGCGGTTCGCTGGGGGCTGCGCTCACGCGCCCAACGTCCGGTGAAGTCGAGCAGCTCGGTCGCGGCGGCGGGCACGGGCAGCGTGAGCAGCAGCCCGTCGACCGCGTACGCGTCGTCGGCGGTGTTGGTCAGCGTGCCGCGCTGCCGCACGAGCCCGTGCGCGGTGAGCTCGAGGACGAGCTCGAGCGCGAGCCCGGCCGCGTCGTCCGCTGCCTGCACGACGAGGCGCTGCGTCCCGTCGCCCGTGCGGTCCACGCGGTGCCCGGTGACGGTGAACGCCGTCGAGAAGTCCCGCCCGTCGCGCGACCCCGTGAGCCCGGGTGTGCCGAGGTGCCCGGCCGACTGCTCGGGCAGGACCGCGGCAGCCACCTCGCCGTCGACCGGGAAGCCGATGGGCAGGGGGCGCGACGCGAACCGCAGGTCGGCGAGCACGGACGCGTCGAGGTCGCCGAGGTCCGCGCCCCAGTGCAGCACGCGCGGGAGCGTGCCGTCGGCGAGGTCGACGACGACGCTCACGCCGTCCGCGCGCAGGTGGAGGAGGTCGGTGGTCGGGCGGGTGACCGGGACGTCGGCGTCCCGCTGCTCGGTGCTCACCCGACCAGTCTGGCATGTGATTGACTTACTTTATTCAGTTGTCTAACAATGGTCGCGGGTACCAGGCCGCCCCCTCGACCTCCGCTCGGAGGTCGCCGGGCCGCTCGCGACGACGCGGGTGGGCACGCCGGGCCCGCGGACCCAGGAGCGCGCGTCGATGATCACCCAGGACCTCCCCGACGGCTGGACGCTGACCGCCGTCGCCGGCCCCGTCCCCGCCGAGCTCGTCGGCGTGCGCGTCCGGGCGCGCGTGCCGGGCACGAGCCACACCGCGCTGCTCGACGAGGGCCTGATCCCCGACCCGTACCTCGACCGCAACGAGGACGTGCTCGCCTGGATGCGACGCACCGACTGGGCGTACGAGCGCCAGCTCGACCTCGACCCCGCCGCCGACGACGAGCGCGTCGACCTGGTCTTCGACGGCATCGACACGGTCGCCACCCTGACGCTCGACGGCCACGAGCTCGGCCGGACCGCCAACCAGCACCGCTCCTACCGCTTCGACGTACGCGGCCTGCTGCGCCCCGACACGCAGCGCCTGCGCGTGCTCCTGCACTCCGCGATCGTGCACGCCGAGTCGGAGGCCGAGCGCCTCGGGGCCCGCCCGCTCGCGTACCCGCAGCCGTTCAACATGGTCCGCAAGATGGCCTGCTCGTTCGGCTGGGACTGGGGACCGGACCTGCAGACGGCCGGGCTGTGGAAGCCCGTGCGCGTCGAGCGCTGGCGCACCGCGCGCCTCGCGCAGGTCCGCCCGCTGGTGACCGTCGACGCCGACGGCACCGGACGCGTCCGGGTGCACGCGGACCTCGAGCGCTCCGGCCTGCCCGGCGGCGACCTCCCCGTCACGGTCCGCGCGCGCGTGCTGGGCGCCGACGTCACGGTCGTCGTGCCACGGGACCGGACCGAGGCGGTCGTCGAGCTCGAGGTCCCCCACGCACCCCTGTGGTGGCCCGTCGGCCACGGCTCGCAGCCGCTGCCCGAGCTCACCGTCACGCTCGGCACCGCGTCCGCCGACGAGCCGCTCGACACGTGGACGCGCCGCATCGGCTTCCGCACGGTCGAGGTCGACACCGCCCCCGACGACGACGGCACGCCCTTCACGTTCCGCGTCAACGGCCGCCCGATCTTCGTCAAGGGCGCCAACTGGATCCCCGACGACCACCTGCTCACCCGGATCACCCGCGAGCGCCTGACCCGCCGGTTCGACCAGGCCGTCGAGGCGAACCTCAACCTGCTGCGCGTGTGGGGCGGGGGCATCTACGAGTCCGACGACTTCTACGAGCTCGCCGACGAGCGCGGCCTGCTCGTGTGGCAGGACTTCCTGCTCGCGTGCGCCGCGTATCCCGAGGAGCAGCCCATCTGGGACGAGCTCGAGGCCGAGGCCCGCGAGAACGTCGCGCGCCTCACCCCGCACCCGTCGCTCGTGCTCTGGAACGGCGGCAACGAGAACCTGTGGGGCTTCATGGACTGGGGCTGGCAGGAGGACCTGCAGGGCCGCACCTGGGGGCTGCGCATCGCGACCGAGCTGCTCAAGGGCGTCGTCGCCGAGCTCGACCCGACGCGCCCCTACGCCGACGGCTCGCCGTACTCGCCGGGCTTCGCGCTCGACGAGGTCCACCCCAACCACCCCGACCACGGCACCCACCACGAGTGGGAGGTCTGGAACCGCGTCGACTACACGGTCTACCGCGACGACGTCCCGCGCTTCTGCTCGGAGTTCGGCTTCCAGGGCCCGCCCACGTGGACCACGCTGACGCGCGCGGTCCGCACCGACGACGGCGGTCCGCTCACCAAGGACGACCCGACGTTCCTCCTGCACCAGAAGGCCGACGACGGCAACGGCAAGCTCGACCGCGGCCTCGCGCCCCACCTCGGCGTGCCCGACGACTTCGCCGACTGGCACTGGGCGACCCAGCTCAACCAGGCGCGCGCGGTCGCGTTCGCGATCGAGCACTACCGCTCGTGGTGGCCGCGCACGGCCGGCGCGATCGTCTGGCAGCTCAACGACTGCTGGCCCGTGACCTCCTGGGCGGCCGTCGACGGCGACGAGCGCCCCAAGCCCTTGTGGCACGCGCTCCGGCGCGCCTACGCCCCGCGCCTCCTGACGGTCCAGCCGCGCGACGACCGGGACATGCTCGCGGTGGTCAACGACACGGCCGGCATCTGGCAGGGCGTCGTCCACCTCTCGCGGCGCCGGCTCGACGGCACGACGCTCGCCGAGGTCGAGCTCGCGCTCGCCGTCGGTGCCTGGTCGGTGGGCCTGTTCGGCCTGCCGTCCGAGGTCGCGACCCCCGACGACCCCACCGGCGAGGTCCTCGTCGCGCGGCTCGGCGACGTGCAGACCGTCCACACCTGGGTCGAGGACGTCGACCTCGCGCTCGACCCCTCGCCCCTCACCGCGACCGTGACGCCCGTGCAGGACGGCTACCGCGTCGACGTCACCGCCCGGTCCCTCGCGCGCTCGGTCACGCTGCACGTCGACCGGTTCGACCCCGACGCGGTCGTCGACACCGCGCTCGTCGACGTCCCGGGCGGCGAGACCGCGTCCTTCCACGTCCGCACCACCGTCCGCGCCGACCCCGAGGCACTGACCCGTCCCCCCGTCCTGCGCACGGCCAACGACGTCGTCGTCCCCCGTGCCCCGCAGACGGCGGCCGGCGCCGCGCGTGACCTCGAGTCGTCCCGCTGACCTGCGCACGCCCGCCAGTACGCTGGCGGGCGTGACGCACGGCATGGATGCGGTCGGACTGGTCCTCGCCCGGCCTGCCCGGATGCTCGGCCTCGAGCCCTTCTTCATGGAGCTCATCGCCGGGATCGAGGAGTCGCTCGCGGTCGAGGGGCGCTCGTTGCTGCTGCACGTCGTCCCCGACCACGACGCAGAGATCGCCGCCTACCGGCGCTGGGGCGAGGGCAGGCTGGTCGACGCGGTCGTCGTCGTCAACCTCGCGCTCGAGGACCACCGGCTCGCAGTGCTGGGCGAGCTCGGCATCCCGACGGTCGTCGTCGGCGGACCGACGCCCGACCTGCCGTTCGCCAACGTGTGGATCGACAACGGCCAGGCGATGCGCGACGCCGTCGGCCACCTCGTCGGCCTCGGCCACCTGCGCCTCGCGCGCGTGTCGGGCCCCCGCACGCTCGCGCACACCCAGGCCCGGACCGAGGCGTTCGTCGCCGAGTGCGCACGCCTGGGCGCCCAGGGCAGCGTCGTCGAGGGCGACTACGGCGAGGAGTCCGCGACCCGCGCGACGCGTGCGCTGCTCGGCCGCGGCTCGCCGCCGTCCGCGATCATCTTCGACAACGACGTCATGGCCATCGCCGGCCTGCGCGTCGCCGCCGAGATGGGCGTGCCCGTCCCCGAGCGCCTCTCGCTGCTCGCCTGGGACGACTCGGCACTCTGCCGCCTCGCGAGCCCCGCCCTGTCCGCGATGAGCCTCGACGTGCACGCCATGGGCGTCCAGGTCGCCGACTGCGTGCTGAACCTCCTCGCGGACGGTCCCGTCACCTCGTACACCGCGCCGCAGCCCCGGCTCGTGACGCGCGGCACCACCGCACCGCCCGCCCGGACGCCCTGACACCCCTTCGTGACCTGCGCCGCAAGGCGTCCACCTGCGCAGACGCGTCACGGGTGGTTGGGTAGGAGGATGAGCACGGCGCCCGCCCCGGTCCCTGTCGACTCCGGCACGCTGAGCGCGGTGGCGCACGGCAGCTACTACGACCCGCACGGGGTGCTGGGCCCGCACGTCGGCGACGGCGGCGTCACGATCCGCTCGCTGCGCCCGCTCGCCGACAAGGTCGTCGTCATCACGGCGGACACCCGCGTGCCCGCGCAGCACGAGCAGGACGGCATCTGGGTCGCGGTCCTCCCCGGCACCGACGTGCCCGACTACCGCATCGAGGTGACGTACGGCGACGACGTGCACCTGGCCGACGACCCGTACCGCTTCCTGCCCACGGTCCAGGAGCTCGACCGCCACCTCATCCGCGAGGGCCGCCACGAGCAGCTGTGGACCGTCCTCGGCGCCCGCGTCCGCACCTACCCCGGCGTCCTGGGCGAGGTCCAGGGCACGTCGTTCGCCGTGTGGGCGCCCAACGCGCAGGCCGTGCGCGTCGTCGGTGACTTCAACTACTGGCAGGGCGCGACGCACGCGATGCGCTCGCTCGGCGACAGCGGCGTCTGGGAGATCTTCGCGCCGGGCGTCGGCGCCGGCTCGCGCTACAAGTTCGAGATCCTCGGCCGCGACGGCTCCTGGCGGCAGAAGGCCGACCCCATGGCCCGCGGCACCGAGGTCCCGCCCGCCACGGCGTCGGTCGTCGTCGAGACGAGCCACGCGTGGTCCGACGACGAGTGGATGACCGCCCGCACCCAGCGCGACCCGCACACCGGCCCGCTCAGCATCTACGAGGTGCACCTCGGCTCGTGGCGCCAGGGCCTGTCCTACCGCGAGCTCGCGCACCAGCTCACCGAGTACGTCCTCGACCTCGGCTTCACGCACGTCGAGTTCCTGCCCGTCTCCGAGCACCCGTTCGGCGGCTCGTGGGGCTACCAGGTCTCGTCGTACTTCGCGCCGACGTCCCGGTTCGGCCACCCCGACGACTTCAAGTTCCTCGTCGACACCCTCCACCGCGCCGGCATCGGCGTCATCATCGACTGGGTCCCCGCGCACTTCCCGAAGGACGAGTGGGCCCTCGCGCAGTTCGACGGCACGCCGCTCTACGAGCACCCCGACCCGCTGCTCGGCGAGCACCCCGACTGGGGCACCTACGTCTTCAACTTCGGCCGGTCCGAGGTCCGCAACTTCCTCGTCGCGAACGCCGTCTACTGGCTCGAGGAGTTCCACGTCGACGGCCTGCGCGTCGACGCCGTCGCCTCGATGCTCTACCTCGACTACTCACGCCGCCCGGGCCAGTGGCGCCCGAACAAGTACGGCGGCCGCGAGAACCTCGACGCGATCTCGTTCATGCAGGAGGCCAACGCGACCGCCTACAAGCGCGCGCCCGGCATCCTCATGATCGCCGAGGAGTCCACCGCCTGGCCCGGCGTGACCGCCCCCACTGACGGCAACGGCCTCGGGTACGGCCTGAAGTGGAACATGGGCTGGATGAACGACACGCTCCGCTACGCCTCGGAGCAGCCCATCCACAAGCGGTACCACCACCACGAGGTCACGTTCTCGATGGTGTACGCCTACTCCGAGCGCTTCGTGCTGCCCATCTCGCACGACGAGGTCGTCCACGGCAAGGGCTCCCTCTACGAGCGCATGCCCGGCGACCACTGGCAGAAGCTCGCCGGTGTCCGCGGACTCCTCGCCTACCAGTGGACCCACCCGGGCAAGCAGCTGCTCTTCATGGGCAGCGAGTTCGCGCAGCAGACCGAGTGGGCCGAGTCGCGCTCCCTCGACTGGCACGCCCTCGACGACTCCCTGCACGCCGGAGTCCGCGACAGCATCCGCGACCTCAACCGCGTCTACCGCGACAACCCGGCTCTCTGGGAGCTGGACCACTCCCCCGAGGGCTTCGAGTGGATCGACTCGAACGACGCCGACCGCAACACGCTCGCGTACCTCCGCAAGGCCGTCGACGGCCCGCCCGCCGCGGTCGTGATCAACTTCGCCGGGGTCCCCCACGAGGACTACCGCCTGGCCCTGCCGTCCGGCGGCCGCTGGCGTGAGGCCTTCAACTCCGACTCGGAGAGCTACGGCGGCTCGGGCGTCGGCAACCTCGGCGCCGTGGACGCCGAACCCGTCCCGCACTACGGCCGCCCCTACTCAGCCTCCGTGCGCATCCCGCCGTTCGGCGCGGTCATCTTCGTCGCCGAGGACACCACCCCCGCCTGACTCCGCGCCGCACTGCACTGCACCCCAGCGCGGGGAGCACGCCGTACACGCGACGACGCTGCCCATCCACCTCGGACCCGAGGCGTCTTCACGCGGTCGACGTCCGCAGTCCGGCGCGCACGCGCGCAGCGGCCTCGTCGAGCTCGAGACGCGGCCGCACGCGCCAGTCGGCCGAGATCCGGAACCCGTCCCCCGGCGTCCGCGGGAAGACATGCAGGTGGAGGTGGAAGACCTCCTGGAACGCAGCCTCCCCGTCCGCGAGGAACAGGTTCACGCCGTCGCACGGCAGGTCAGACGCACGCAGCGCCGCCGCCACCCGCTGGCCCGCTCGGAACACAGCAGCCCCGAGGCCCTCGTCGACGTCGGCCAGGTAGGGCCGGTGCTCCTTCGGGACGACCAGGACGTGCCCGGTGGTCACCGGCTGCAGGTCCATGAACGCGAGGACGTCGTCGTCCTCGTACACCGGGCTGGACTCGAGCTCACCGGCCACGATCAGGCAGAACACGCAGTCGTCGTCCCTCACCATGCGCCCACCCTGCCCGACCGGCCGTCGACGGGGCACGACATATCAAGCCCGACACGCCGCCGCGTCACGCCCAGCCCGACCCGCCAGCCCCGCCCGACCCGCCCGCCGGCGCCGACGACCACCATGGGAGAAAGGCGCCAGGAGCCGGATGGCGAAGCACAGGAGCGCGCCGAAACACTGAGCGCCGTCCCGGCGTCGCACCCGGTTCCGGCCCCGCACCAGGACAACCGCCGATATCTCCGGGAACAGAAGTCTCCAGAAACAGAAAGAGCCACCCCATTGCTGGGGTGGCTCCTTCTGAATGGTGTCCGGCGGCGTCCTACTCTCCCACACCCTGGCGAGTGCAGTACCATCGGCGCTGAAGGGCTTAGCTTCCGGGTTCGGAATGGGACCGGGCGTTTCCCCTTCGCTAT
>NZ_BHYL01000064.1 GCF_003851725.1 Cellulomonas algicola
AGCGCGCACCGTCGAGGCCGTGCGCGCGCGCGTGGGTCGCCGGCGCCCGGGCACCGAGGCCGCGAGCCCGGTGCCCGTGGCGGCGCGACCGGCCCGGTTCGGCCCCGGCGTCGCGTCGCGGCTCACCGTGCTGGGCGTCGGCACGGTCGTCACGGTCGTCGCGCTCGTCGTGTACCTCGTCGCGGTCGCCCGGCTCGCGCTCGACTACGAGCGCAACGACTGGGTCGTGCAGGGCGGGTGGCTCCTGGTGCGCCTGCTCGGGGTGGGCGCCGTCGTCGCGGGCGTCGTGCTCGCCCGGCGCGTGCACCGGCTCGGCGTCGCGCACGCGCCCGTCGCCGGCGGCGTGCTGCGCGTCGTCGCGGGGTGGGCGGTCGTCGTCGGGTCGGCCGTGCTTCTTGTCGTCCTGGCCTACTGGGGCGTGTTCCAGCTCGGCATCTGACCGCTCGTCGGTCCTCGTTTGTGTGGGACCGGCCCTGGTGAGGCACCATATGCGCGGCGCCCCAAGGCGTCGTCCGGACCGAGGAGGGGGCTGCGTGCGCACGTCCTGGGGCTCGGCGACCGATCGAGGCCTCGTCCGCGAGGTCAACGAGGACGCGCTGCTCGCGTACCCGCCCGTCTTCCTCGTCGCCGACGGGATGGGCGGGCACGACGCCGGCGACCTCGCGAGCCGGATCGCCGTCGAGGAGTTCGCCCAGCTCGCGGGCCAGCTCGCCGCGACCGCCGACGACGTGCACGCGTGCTTCACGCGCACCGCCGCGCGCATCCGCGGCGAGTTCACCGGCGGGCGACGCGGCGGCACCACCGTGGCCGGGGTCGCCGTCACCGAGCACGAGGGCGGGTCGTACTGGCTCGTCTTCAACGTGGGCGACTCGCGCGTCTACCGCTGGTCCGAGGGCGTCCTCGAGCAGGTGAGCGTCGACCACTCCGTCGTCCAGGAGCTCATCGACCTCGGCGAGATCACCACCGCCGACGCCGAGCGGCACCCCGAGCGGCACGTCCTCACGCGCGCGCTCGGCACCGGCGAGCCGCCCGAGCCCGACTACTGGCTGCTGCCCGCCGGCCTCACCGACCGGCTCCTCATCTGCACCGACGGCCTCACGCGCGAGCTCCACGACGAGGACCTCGCGGCCGTGCTCGCCGCCGTCGGCGACCCGCAGGACGTCGCGACGCAGCTCGTCCAGGCCGCGCTCGCGCGGGGTGCGCGCGACAACGTCAGCGCCGTCGTCGTCGACGTCGCGACCGCGGCCGGGGCGCTCGACGACGTCCACATCACCGTGCCGCGCATCGGCGCCGACCTCGCCCCGACCCAGTGGGACGAGATGCTCAACGGGGCGACCGTGCCCCGTTCGCCCGCGCGGCCCTCGTCAACCTCCCCCGGGACGTCGGACCATGGAGGCACACTCTCGTCCGCACCCCCGACCGCTCGCGACCAGGAGACCCCGACATGAGCGTGCCCCAGTACAGCGCCGGCGAGTGGACCGCGGTCGTCCGGCCGGGGTTCGTCGCGCTCGTCGGCCCGCAGGCCGACGCCGACGTCGCCCGCGCGCTGTGGGACGCCGCGCCGCAGGGCGTCCTCGCGGTGCTCGACGTGCTCGCGCGCGACGGGCTCGCCGCGCTGCCGCCGTTCGCCGTCGCGTCCGTCGACGGCACGCGGGTGCACGTCGCCGTGCGCGGTGACGTCGACGTCGAGGTGACCGCGACCGACGGCGCCGTGCAGGTGCTGCGCGCCGGGGCCGTCCGCACGTGGTCGGAGCAGGTGCTCGAGACCGTGGGCGTGGTCGTCGCGCGCGCCGATGGAGCGCCCGACGCGCCCACGCTCCCGCTCGTCGAGGGCGTCGCGCCCGCCGGGACCGTGCGCGTGGACGTCGCCGAGGTCGTCGTGCCCGTCGTCGAGCCCGTCGTCGAGGAGGCGCAGCCGACCGCCGGCGAGCCGTCGGTCGACGACCACGCGTCGTCGCACGCCGAGGGCACCCCCGCGCCCGCCGCCGAGGTCGAGCACGTCGTCGTGGCGCCGGTCGCCGTCGAGCCGGTCGCGCCCGCGGCGGTCCCGGCGGAGCCTGTCGCGGACGAGCCTGCGGCCGTCGAGCCCGCGGCCTTCGAGCCGGTGGCGGTCGAGCCGGCGCCCGAGCCGGTGGTCGAGGCCGAGCCCGCCGCGGCGCCCGTCGCGCTCACCAAGGACACCCCGCAGGCGCAGGTCGCGGACGTCGTCGAGGAGCCCGTCACCCCGGCCGACGACGCGTGGGAGCACACCGTGCGCACGCCCGCGTCGGCGGCCTACCCGCTCGAGCCGCAGCCGACCGAGCCGCGCTACGACGTCGTCGCGGCCGCCGAGCAGTTCCTGGAGCAGCACGCGCAGCGTCCGGGTCTGGTCGACCTGCCGCCCGTGCGTCCCGTCGACCAGCCCGTGCCGCCCGCGTCGCCGGACGACCACGACGGCCTCACGATCCTGTCGTCGGACCTCGCCGCGATCCGCGACCAGCTCCCCAGCTGGGCAGCCGACGAGGTGCCCGGCCCCTTCGCGGTCCCCGCGGCGGCGGAGCCGGCCAAGCTCGTGCTGTCGACCGGCCTGGTCGTGACGCTCGACCGCGCGGTGCTGCTCGGCCGTGCGCCGCAGGTCGCGCGCGTCACCAACCGCGAGCTGCCGCGCCTCGTCACGGTGCCCAGCCCGCAGCAGGACATCTCGCGCACGCACGCCGAGGTGCGCGTCGAGGGCGACCACGTCCTCGTCACGGACCTCGACTCCACGAACGGCGTGCACGTCGCCCGGCCGGGGGAGGGCGCGCGCCGCCTGCACCCCGGCGAGCCGAGCGTCGTCGCGACCGACGAGGTCGTCGACCTGGGTGACGGGGTGACGTTCACCGTGGAGCGGGGGTCGTGACCGCACGCCGCGAAGCCTCCTCCCCGCCGCGACTGCCCGGCTACGAGTTCCTCAGGGTCCTCGGGCTGGGCGGTTTCGCGGACGTGTTCCTGTACCAGCAGGAGCTCCCGCGACGTGAGGTCGCGGTCAAGGTGCTGCTCGCCGGCAGCCTCGACGACGAGGTCCGGTCGCGGTTCCAGTCCGAGGCCAACCTCATGGCCCAGCTGTCGCACCACCCGTCGATCGTCACGATCTACCAGGCGGCGATCGCGGCCGACGGCCGGCCGTACCTCGTCATGGAGTACTGCTCGCGGCCCGGTCTCGCCGAGCGGTACCGGCAGGAGCGGATCTCCGTCGCGGAGTCGCTGCGGATCGGCGTGCGCCTCGCGTCGGCGATCGAGACCGCGCACCGCGCGGGCATCCTGCACCGCGACATCAAGCCCGCGAACGTCCTGACGACCGACTTCGGCTGGCCGGCCCTCACGGACTTCGGCATCGCCGCGACCACCGGGCACGGCGCCGGGGCGACGGTCGGGATGTCGATCCCGTGGTCGCCCCCCGAGCTGCTCAGCGAGCACCCGACGGGCGACCAGCGCTCCGACGTGTACTCGCTCGGTGCGACGGTCTACTCGCTGCTCGCGGGCCGCACGCCGTTCGAGATCCCGGGCGGCCAGAACAGCGCGCAGCAGCTCGTCGCGCGCATCGAGCGCTCGCCGCTGCCGCCGACCGGGCGCGACGACGTGCCGGTCGGCCTGCAGCACGTGCTCGAGCGCGCGATGGCGAAGGACCCCGAGCGACGGTTCTCGTCGGCCGCCGCGATGGGGCGGGCGCTCCAGGCCGTCGAGTCGGCCCTCCGCCTCCCCGTGACGCCGCTCGACCTGTCCGACGACGGCGACGAGCCGGTCGAGCCGCTGCCGGTCACACCGTCCGCGGAGCCCGAGGACGCGACCCGGGTCCGGTCGGTCGTCACGCTCGACCCGCACGCCGGTGCGCGCACGACGCCAGGTGTCCCGCGGCCGCCCGACGCCGACGAACCGACGCGGCTCCAGGGCGTCCACGTCGTGCCCCCGGACGCCCGGCCCGAGCCCCCGCGCCCGTCCGCGTTCGTCGTGCCCGACGAGCCGGCCGTCGCGACCGAGGACCAGCGTCCCGGCGCGTCACGACGCACCCGCGTGCTCGCGGGCGTCGCGGCCGCCGTCGTGCTGCTCGGCACCGTGACCGCGGTCGCGGTCGCGACGCTGTCGAGCGACCCGCCGCCGCGCACCTCACCGACGCAGGACGACCTGTCGGGCGACGCGCCGCAGGTGACGGGAGGGGTCGTGCCCGCGCCGCACTCGATCCGGGCGACCCCGCAGGCCGACGGCTCCGTCGTCTTCACCTGGGTCAACCCCGACCCGGCGGAGGGCGACCGCTACCTGTGGGCGGTCCGCACCGCGACGGGCGAGCCCACGCCGCAGCTCACGGACGCACCCACGGTGACCGTGCCCGCCGAGCAGGCGCCCGGCGGCCAGGTGTGCATCGAGGTGTCGATCGTCCGCGCCGACCGGTCGTCGTCCGCGCAGCCCGCGCAGGGGTGCTCGGCATGAGCTGGCAGACGGTCCGCAGCCGCGCGACGAAGACGATGGCCGTGGTCACGCTGCCCGCCGTCGTCGCGGTCCTCGCGCTCGTCGACCAAGGTTTCCCACTCGCACGCGTCGACCTCAACGACGGCGGCGTGTGGCTCACCAACACGAGCCAGCTCAAGCTCGGCCGGTTCAACGCGCAGGTCGAGGAGCTCGACGCGGGCGTCGTCACCAGCGGCAGCACGTTCGACGTCCAGCAGGACGGCGGCGACGTGCTGCTGCTCGAGGCGACCGGCTTCTCGGTCGTGGACCCGGCGTCCGTCACGCAGACGACCGCGGTGGCCGTCGCCGGCGCCGACGTCTCCATGGCGGCCGGGACGGTCGCGGTCGCCGCGGGCGGCGACGCCTGGGTGCGCACGGTCGACCAGCTCGACCGGCTCAACGTCCCGCAGGACCCGGCCGACGCCGAGGTCGGGGACGGCGGCACGGTCGTGGTCGCGCGCAGCGGCGTCGCGCTCGCCGTCGCCGAGGACGGCGAGGTCACGCGCGTCGACCTGTCGCAGCTCCCGACGACCACGCCCGGCGGCACGCTGCGCGGGGAGGGGGACATCGACTCCGTGACGGCCGTCGGCGACGAGCCCGTCGTGCTCTCGGGCAGCACGGTCCGGACGCTGCACGGCACGGTCGAGCTCGACGGCGAGGACCTCGCGCTCCAGGAGCCGGGGCCGCAGTCGTCGCGCGTGCTGGTCGCGAGCCGCGACGCGCTGCTCGAGGTGCCGCTCGACGGCGGCGACGTGGTCGAGCACCCGACGACGGGGGAGGGCCGCCCGGCCCGGCCCGTGCAGGTCGGGTCGTGCGCGCACGCCGCGTGGGCGACGCCCGTCGGCTCGTACCTCGAGCTGTGCGACGGGACGAAGCCGCAGGTCCGCAACCTCCAGGACATGTCCGCGCAGGACGTGCTCGTCTTCCGCGTCAACCACGGCATCGTCGTGCTCAACGACACGCTGCGCGGCCGCGTCTGGATGCCGACGCAGGACACCGACCTGCGCACACCGGACTGGCAGGACGTCGTGCCCGAGGAGGAGCCCGAGGAGGCCGAGGACGAGTCGCAGACCCCGCAGACCACGCAGGAGCTCGTGACGGAGTGCTCGGACTCGTCGGCGGCGCCCGTCGCCGCGGACGACGAGTTCGGCGTGCGCCCCGGCCGGACGACGATCCTGCCGGTCATCGACAACGACTCCTCGTCCGACTGCGGGATCCTCGTCATCTCGACCGTCGACCCGCTGCCGCCCGAGTTCGGCACGGTCGAGCCCATCTTCGGCGGCCGGTCCCTCCAGGTCGCGGTCGCGCCCGACGCGACCGGCACGGCCGAGTTCACGTACACGGTCGACGACGGCCGCGGCACGAGCTCCCCGACGACCGCGCGCGTGCGGCTGACGGCGCGCGACGGCTCGCTCGACGACCCGCCCGTGCAGCTGCGGAACGGCTCGCTGCGCGTCGAGGCGGGCGGCGAGGCGGACTACCAGGTGCTCGCGGACTTCCGCGACCCCGACGGCGACGACCTCGTGCTCGTCGGCGCGTCGGCCGACGCGGCGGCCGGGACGGTGCGGTTCCGCCAGGACGGGTCGCTCACGTTCCGGGCGGACGGGGGGCGGCTCGGCCGCACACCGGTCACGGTGCTGGTCTCCGACGGCACGCACACCGTCGAGGGCTCGCTCGAGGTCGACGTGCGGCCGGCGGGCTCGCTCGCGCCGCAGATCGACCCCGTGCACGCCGTCACCTACGTCGGGCAGGCCGTGACGCTGCGGCCCCTCGACGCGGTGCGCTCGTCGTCGCAGGAGGCACCGCGGCTCGCGAGCGTCGACCAGGTGGTCGGCGCGACCGTCGAGGCGGACCTCGCGGCCGGCACGTTCACGTTCTCCGCGCCGCGCGCCCAGACGTACTACGTGCCGTTCGTCGTGACCGCGGCGCCGCAGCAGGCGACGGGTCTCGCGCGCGTCGACGTGCTCGAGTGGCCCGAGCAGGCACGCCCGCCCGTCGCGGTGCGCGACGTCGCGTACCTGCCGGCGGGCGGCGAGGTCACGATCGACCCGCTCGAGAACGACTCCGACCCGGCGGGCGGCGTGCTCGTCCTGCAGGACGTCGACGTCCCGCCCGGCCTCGGCCTGCACGCCGCGGTCCTCGAGCACCGGTACGTCCAGATCACGGCCGACCGCACGCTCACCGAGCCCGTGTCGTTGCGGTACGTCGTGTCGAACGGCGGCGAGGAGGCGGTCGGCGAGATCGTCGTGCGGCCCGTGGCCGCGACCGGGACGTCGCAGCCGCCCGTGGTGCGCAACGTCGAGGCGTCCGTGCGCACCGGGGGCGTCGTGACCATCCCGGTGCTCGACACGGCGTACGACCCCGACGGCGACCGGCTCACCGTCCAGCCGACGCTGGCGGAGCCGCTCGGCGACGGCGAGGGGCTGCTCTTCGTGTCGGGCGACGTGCTGCGCTACCAGGCGCCGTCGACACCGATGACGGCGCGCGCGACGTTCGTGGTCCGCGACGAGACCGGCAACGAGACCGCCGCGACCCTCACGGTGCGCGTGCACGCGTCCGACGCCGCGACCAAGGCGCCGCCGCGGCCGCGCGACCTCGAGGCGCGTGTCTTCGCGGGCGACACGGTCCGCATCGACGTCCCGCTCGTCGGGATCGACGACGACGGCGACGGTGTCGCGCTCCTCGGCTTCGCCAAGCCGCCCGAGCGCGGCCGGATCGTCGAGGTCGGCGCGGACTACCTGGTCTACGAGGCGGCGCAGGACGACCTCGGCACCGTCACGTTCAGCTACGCGGTCGAGGACTGGACCGGCCAGCGCGCCGTCGCGGACATCCGGGTCGGCATCGCCAAGAGGCCCACGACCGCGGCCACCGTCGTCGCGCGCGACGACGCGGTGACGGTCGCCCCGGGCCGCACGGTCGAGGTGCGGGTGCTCGCCAACGACGTCGACTCGAGCGGCGGCGACCTGACGCTGTCCGACGAGCTCGTGACGTCGCCGACGGACGCCTCCGCGCGGGTGGAGGGTCGACGCATCATCGTGCGGGCCCCGGAGAGCGACGGGATCTTGCAGATCTCGTACACCGCGACCAACGCGCGCGGCGGGAGCGACACCGCCGTGCTCACGGTGACCGTCACGCGCGACGCCCCCGTCCTGGCACCGATCGCCGCCGACGTCGTCGTGCCGCCCGCCGACACGTTCGAGCTGACCGAGGTCGCCGTCAACGTCCTCACGCTCGCGCAGAACCCGAGCGGCCCGCTGAGCGACCTCGAGGTCTCGGTGCCCCGGTCGGTCGCCGACGTCGCACGCGTGGCGCCGGACGGCCGGGTCGTGATCACGCTCGTCGACCACGCGCAGACGCTGCCGTACCGGCTGACGAACACGACCGACCCGACCGGCGAGGCCGCGTCGTGGGCGTTCATCACGGTGCCCGCGCTCGGGTTCTTCCCGCCGACGCTGCGCCGCGGCGCCCCCGACCTGCGGGTCGCGACGGGCGAGCTGCTCGAGATCTCGCTCGACGAGCAGATCAAGGTCGCCCCGGGCCGCACCGCGCAGGTCGCGGACCCGCTCGGCGTCACCGCGACCAAGTCCGACGGCAGCGGGCTCGTCAAGGACGACACGACGCTGCAGTTCCGGTCCGCGCCCGGGTACGCCGGTCCCGCCTCGATCACGCTCGTCGTCACCGACGCCACGGGTGCGGGCGACTCGTCGGCCCACACCGCGCCCCTCACGCTGCTCATCGACGTGTACGCGGTCGACGACCACCCGCCGACGTTCACGCCCTCGACGATCGACGTGGCCCCCGGCGAGGCGGCCTCGGTGGTCGACCTCCGCGCGTTCACGACCGGTCCCGCGGGGCAGTCGGGCGCCGCGGAGAAGTACAGCTACCAGCTCACCGGGGCGAGCCCGGTCGGGTTCACGGCGACGGTCGAGGCCGGCATCCTCTACGTGGCGGCGGCCCGCGACACCCCGAAGGGCAAGACCGCGCAGCTCCCGATCCGCATCGGCTACGGCCGGTCGGGCTCGCTCGACCAGGCCGTGGCCGTGCGCGTCGTCGCGAGCAAGCGTCCGCTCGCGGTCGTCCTCGACCGGACGCTGACCGACGGCGAGGAGGGCAAGGAGCGGCGCGTCGACGTCCTGGAAGGCGCGTACAACCCGTTCCCCGGCGAGCCGCTGACCGTCGTCGGTGCGCGCGTCGAGTCGGGCCAGGGCACGGTCGCCGTCGGCGACGGGTCGGTGTCGCTGCGCCCGGCCCAGGGGTTCATCGGTCAGATGGTCGCCGTCGTGCGGGTGCGGGACGCGACCGGCGACCCGGACCGCGAGGTCGAGGGGCGCGTGGTCCTCGTCGTGCGCGGGCGTCCGGCCGTCCCGATCGCGCCGCGCGTGGGCGAGGTCCGCGACCGCACGGTGGTCCTGTCGTGGGACGCCCCGGACAACCGCGGCGCACCGATCGAGGAGTACCGCGTCGTCGCCAGCCCGGGCGGCATCGCGCGCTCGTGCACCAGCACGACGTGCACGCTCGACAACCTGACGAACGACGTCGAGTACACGTTCACCGTCGCCGCACGCAACGCCGTCGGCTGGTCGGACCCGAGCGCGCCGTCGGCGCCCGCGCGGCCCGACGCGGTCCCGGACGCGCCCGCGACGCCCTCACTCGAGTTCGGCGACAACGCCGTCACGGCGCGGTGGACCCCGCCGGCGTCGCGCGGGTCGGCCATCTCGAGCTACACGCTGCAGATCTCGCCGTCGCCGCAGAGCGGCCCGGCGAGCGTCTCGACCAGCTCGACGAGCTACACGTTCACCGGCCTGCGCAACGGCACGGCGTACACGGTGCAGGTCCGGGCGCACAACCGCGCGCCCGAGCCGGGTCCGTGGTCGCCGTGGTCGACGCCGATGGTGCCCGCGCGCGCGCCCGACGCCCCGACCGTGCAGGCCCTGCCGACCGACTCGCAGACGGGCCGCGTGCTCGACGTGACGTGGGTGCCCGGTGCCGACAACGGCGACCCGGTCGCCGAGTACGAGGTGACGGTCGAAGGCCCGAACGGTGTGACGGCGCTCGTCCCCGCCGGGCAGACGCGCTGGACGTTCACCCAGGCGAGCACCGGGTACCCGTACAAGGTGTCCGTCCGCGCACGGAACAAGGCCGGCCAGGGCGCCGCCGGGACCACGACCGCGTCGACGTTCGGGCTGCCGACGGCGCCGACCTCCCTCACGGCGACGTCGCTCGCGGGCCAGGGGGCGATCCGCCTGTCGTGGTCCGGCGCCGACGGCAACGGCGCGCCGATCACCGAGTACGTCGTCCGCATGCCTGACGGGACGGAGCGGTCGGTGGGCCGCGGCGAGCAGTGGGTCGCCGAGGGCCTGCAGGGCCGCGACGAGCCGTACACGTTCCAGGTCCGCTCGGTGAACCAGGCCGGGTCGAGCGGGTGGAGCCCGGCGGCGAGCGCCCCCGCGACGACGCCTCCCGGCCAGCCGAACGTCGCCCAGCCGACGGTCACGGGCACGACCTCCGCCGGTCGGCCCACGACGCTGCAGATCAGCTGGTCCGCGGCCGCGGCCAACGGCGGCAGCAACCTGCGGTACCGGTGGAGCCTGCAGACCGACACGGGTCAGCGCGCGGACGGCACCGGCGCGTCGGGCCAGACGGTCGACGTGTCCGGGTGGAACTGGCGCTGGCAGGGCACGCGCGTCACGCTCACGGTCGTCGCGGACACGACGGTCGACGGCCGCACGTTCACCAGCTCGCCGGGCCAGAACAGCGCGGTGGTCACGTGGGGCGCGGTGCCGAAGCAGGTCACGGGCGTCACGCTCACGGCGAACTCCACCGACGCGCCCACGCAGCTCACCGCGGCGTGGTCGGCGCCCGACTCGGGCGGGCTGTCCGTGACCTACCAGGTCTGCTGGTCCGTCGACGGCAACCAGGTCGGCTGCGACGACGAGAACGGCACGACTCGCACGCGGCGCATGCGCGACCTCGGGGACCCCGGGACCGGGGCCAAGGTCACGGTCGTCGTGACCGCCCGCAACGAGAAGGGCGCCGGTCCGGCGTCGAACCCCGTCACCTACACGGTGCCGTGACCCCCGAACCCCGCACCTCGAACCCCGCACGTCCCTGGAGGAGAACACGATGACCCCCGAGCAGAGCGCCTGGTTCGCCGAGACGTTCGACACGCTCGTGTCCAACGTCGGGCAGGCCCTGCTGGGCAAGGACCGGACGATCCGCCTCGCGCTCACCGCGATGCTGGCCGAGGGCCACCTGCTGCTCGAGGACGCGCCCGGCACGGGCAAGACGTCGCTCGCGAAGGCGCTGGCCGCGACGGTGCAGGGCACGCACCACCGGATCCAGTTCACGCCGGACCTGCTGCCGTCGGACGTCACGGGCGTGACGATCTACGACCAGGGGTCGCACAAGTTCGAGTTCCACCAGGGGCCGGTCTTCGCGTCCGTGGTGCTCGCGGACGAGATCAACCGCGCCTCGCCCAAGACGCAGGCCGCGCTGCTCGAGGTCATGGAGGAGGGGCAGGTCACGGTCGACGGCGTGACCCACTCGGTCGGCCGGCCGTTCATGGTCATCGCGACGCAGAACCCGATCGAGCAGGCCGGCACGTACCGCCTCCCGGAGGCGCAGCTCGACCGCTTCCTGATCAAGACGTCGCTCGGCTATCCCGACCGGGCCTCGACGATCGAGATCCTCGCCGGCGCGCGCGACCGCACCACGAACCTCGCGCCGCGCATCACGACGCAGGCGGTCGGCACGATGGCGGACCTGGCCCGCACGGTGCACATCGACGACGCCGTCCTCGACTACGTCGCACGCCTCACGGAGGCCACGCGCGCCGACGCGCAGACGGCCCTCGGCGCGAGCGTCCGCGGCGGGCTCGCGCTCGTGCGCTGCGCGAAGGTGTGGGCCGCGGCGGCGGGCCGCGAGTACGTGCTGCCGGACGACGTGAAGGACCTCGCGCAGCCCGTGCTCACGCACCGGCTCGTGCTCGACACCGAGGCCGAGTTCGCGGGCGTGCGCGCGGACGACGTGCTCGAGCGCATCCTCGAGACGACGGCGCCGCCGGTCCTGCGAGCCGTGTGACGGTGTCCGTGCGCATCTCGCCCCTCGGCTGGGGGACGGCGGTCGTCGCCGTCCTCGGCCTCGTCGCGGGCCGGTGGCTGGGCTGGCTCGAGGTGGCAGCCGTCGGCGCCGCGCTCGCGGCGGTCCTCGTGGTGTCCGGGCTCATGGTGCTCGGCCGGTCGCGGTTCGGCGTCGTGGTCGACCTCGCGGACCGGCGCGTCCGGGTGGGGGAGCGCGCCGTGGGCCGGGTCGAGGTGCGCAACGCGGGGCGGCGGCGCTCGCTGCCGGCCCGGATCGAGCTCCCCGTGGGCTCGTCGGTGGCCGAGCTCGGGGTGCCCGGGCTCGCGCCCGGCGCGTCGCACGACGAGCTCTTCGCGGTGCCGACGTCGCGCCGCGCGGTCGTCGTGGTCGGGCCGGTCCGCTCGGTCCGCGGCGACCCGTTCGGCCTGGTGCGACGCAGCATCCGCTGGACGTCCCCGGTCGAGCTGTTCGTGCACCCGCTCACCGTGGGGCTCAGCGGGTCGGGCTCGGGCGTGCTGCGCGACCTCGAGGGCCAGTCGACGCGCGACCTGTCCGACTCGGACCTGTCGTTCCACGCGCTGCGCGACTACGTCGCCGGCGACGACCGCCGGTACATCCACTGGCGCACGACCGCGCGCCGCGGCTCGCTCATGGTCAAGCAGTTCGAGGACACCCGTCGGACGCAGACGGTGATCGCGCTCGCGACGGACCCGCGCGACTACGCGGACGACGACGAGTTCGAGCTCGCGGTGTCGGTGGTGGCGTCCCTCGCGGTCCACACGATCCGCGAGCAGCGCGACATCGCCGTGCTGGCCGGTCCGGGGGCGCTGCGCGTGCAGACCCCGCCGCTGCTGCTCGACGACTGCGCGCGCCTCACGCAGGCCGACGGCGGGGCGGGCGCGGCCCTGCTCGGGCGCCGGGTCGCGCGTGAGACGCCCGACGTGTCGGTCGCCATCCTCGTGACGGGGTCGGCGGTGGACGACGCGACGCTGCGACTGGGTGCGCGGCACGTCCCCACGGGCACGCGGACCGTCGTCGTGCGCTGCCAGCGCGGGGCCGAGGTCGCGGTCCGCACGCAGGGCACGCTCAGCATGGCGACCGCGGGGGCGCTGTCCGACCTGCCGCGCATGCTCCGCCGGGTGGTCGCGTGAGCACCAGGCCCGTGATCGGCGTGCGGACGGCACGCGCCGCGACGGTCGACGTCGTCGTGCTCGTCGGCGTGCTCGCGCTCGTCCTGCTGCCGCTGCTGCCGGTCTACGGCGGCCTCGCCGCGCTGCCCGCGATCGTCGGGGGCCTCGTCCTCGGTGCGGGCGTCGCGCTGGCCGCCGCCGCGCGTCGCTGGTCGGCGGCCGTGACGGTCGCCGTGCTGACCGTCACCTACCTGCTCGCGGGCGGCCCGCTCGCGGCCCCGTCGACGACGGTCGCGGGCGTCGTGCCGACCGCGCGGACCGCGGTCGAGCTCGCGCGCGGTGCGGCGTCGACGTGGAAGCAGCTGCTCACGCTGCAGCCCCCGGTCGGCACCAGCGGGTCGCTGCTCGTCGCGGCCTACCTGCTCGCGCTGGTCGGCTCGGCGGTCGCCGTGACGCTCGCGGTGCGCGTGCGCCGCCCGGCCGTCGCGGCGCTCGCCGCCGTGGTGCCGCTCGTCGTCATGGTCGCCGTCGTCGTCCTCGGCACGCGGGACCCGGTGCCGCCGCCCGCGCTCACCGGCACGGTCGCGGTGCTCGCGCTGCTGCCGTGGGCCGCCGCCCGCACGGGTCTGCTGCGGCCTCGACGCGTCGTGGCGCTCGGCTCGCTCGTGGCGGTGGCCGTCGCGGCCGGGGTCGTCGGGGCGCCCGCCGTCGTCGGCGACACCCCGCGGTACGTCGTGCGCGACGAGATCGTCCCGCCGTTCGACCCCCGGGACTACCCGAGCCCGCTCTCGGCGTTCCGGCACTTCGTCAAGCTCGGCGAGGACACGACGCTGCTGACGGTGCGCGGCCTGCCCGACGGAGCGCGTGTGCGGCTCGCCACGATGGACCGCTACGACGGGGTCGTCTGGAACGTCTCCGGGGACGGCTCGGCCGACGCGTCGGGGGAGTTCCGCCGGGTCGGCGAGGTGCTGGAGCCGTCGGTCGACGGCGACCAGGCGCAGGTCGAGGTCGAGATCGGGGCGCTCTCGGGCGTCTGGCTGCCGACGGTCGGCATGGCGACGTCGTTCGACCTGGGCGCGTCGTCGGGCGCGCTGCGGTACAACGACGCGACCGGGGCCGCGGTGCTCGTGGGCGGTGTGCGCAAGGGCCTGACGTACGACGTCGACGTCGTCGTCCCGCCCACGCCGGACCCGTCCGACATCGGCGCCGCGCCCGCGGCGGCCGTCACGCTCCCGGAGGTCGTCGGGGCGCCCGACGTCGTCGCGGTGACCGCACCCGACGTCGCGCGCGACGCCGGCGACCCGGCCGAGGTCGCGACCGCGCTCACGAAGTGGCTCTCCGAGAAGGGGTACTTCAGCCACGGCGTCGCACCCGAGGACTACCCGTCGCTGTCAGGCCACGGCGCGTTCCGCATGACGGCCCTGCTCGGCGGCGACCTCATGGTCGGTGACGGCGAGCAGTACGCGTCGGCGCTCGCGCTCCTGGCCCGCGAGATGGGCCTGCCCGCGCGCGTCGTGATCGGCTTCGAACCCGAGCCGTCGGGCGGCGAGCCGGTCGAGCTCACGGGCGACGACATCCGCGCGTGGGTGGAGATCGCGTTCACGGGCTACGGCTGGGTGCCGTTCGACCCGACGCCGCCGCCGACGCAGACGCCGCAGGAGGACCAGCAGCAGGCGCCGACGCAGCCCGACCCGCAGGTCGTCCAGCCGCCCCCGCCGCCGCCGGACGCCGTGACGCCGCCCGACGAGGACACCGAGCAGCCGACGACGGACGACCCCCAGGACGACGCCGACGGCAACGCCGTGTGGCGGCTGGTGGCCCGGATCGCGGGGATCGCGTCGATCCCGGTCGTGCTCGTCCTCCTGCCGTTCCTGGTGGTGGGTGTCCTCAAGGCGCGGCGCCGCCGACGTCGTCGCCGTCGGGCGGACACCGTCGGGCGCGTCGCGGGCGGCTGGGAGGAGGTCGTCGACCACGCGCACGACCTGCGCCGCCCGGTGCCCGACCTCGCGACCCGGCAGGAGGGTGCGCGGGCGCTCGCGCACGCGTTCGCCGACGCGCCGGCTCCGCAGGCGGCCGCCGTCGCCGCGACGGTGCACGAGCTCGCCGGGCACGCCGACCGTGCGGTCTTCGCGGCGGCCGAGCCGACCGACGCCGACGCGGCGGCCTAC
>NZ_BHYL01000065.1 GCF_003851725.1 Cellulomonas algicola
TGCGCGCACCCGTCGCGGCGCTCCGCTGCGCGCGCGCCGACCCCGTCCCGGACGCGTCCGTGCGCCCTGAGCGAACCTGCCCGTCCACCCGTCCCTCGTTCCTGTCCTGCGTGGTTACCGTGGTCCCCGCCGGCCCCATCGTCGCAGGAGGTCCCCGTGAGCCCCGACAACCCCGCCGTGCCCGGGCCCGACGGGCCCGAGACCCCCGCCTGGGAGCAGATGCTCCGGGCCATGCTCGGCGACGGCGCCGACGCCGCGATCCGCGAGATGCGCGAGCGCGGGTTCGACCCCGCCCAGATGGCGGGCGCGTCCGGCCTCCCGGACGACCCGCGGCTCGTCGAGCAGGCCGTCGCACAGGTCCAGCGCCTGCTGGCCGCGGCCGGCGACGACCCGGTGAACTGGCAGATGGCGCACGACCTGGCCCGCCAGCAGGCCTCCGTCGGCGGGGACCCGGCCCTGTCGCCGGGCCGGGCGCGCGACGTCCTCGACGCGCTCTCCGTCGCCGAGCTGTGGCTCGACGCCGTGACCGACCTCCCGCCGTCGTCCGGCACGCCGCACGCGTGGAGCCGCGCCGAGTGGGTCGAGGCGACCCTCCCCACGTGGCGCACCCTCACCGAGCCCGTCGCCGCGTCGCTGTCCGGGGCGCTCGTCGACGCGCTCGGCGCGAGCCTGCCCGAGGAGGCCGCGGGCGCGCTGCCGGGCGGCCTGGACCCGTCCCACCTGCTCCGCCAGCTCGGCTCGGCCGTGTTCGGCATGCAGGTCGGGCAGGGCGCCGGCACCCTCGCGCGCGAGGTCTTCGGGACGACCGACATCGGCCTGCCGCTGCTCGACTCGCCCGCACCCGCGCTCGTCCCGGCCAACGTCGACGCGTTCGCCGAGGGCCTCGACGCCCCGCTCGACGAGGTGCGCCTGTTCCTCGCGCTGCGCGAGGCCGCCGCGACCCGCCTGTTCACGCACGTCCCGTGGCTGCGCGCGCACCTGCTCGCGACCGTCGAGGCGTACGCGCGCGGCATCACGATCGACGTCGACCAGCTCGAGGAGGCCGTGAGCTCGATCGACCCGACCGACGCCGCCGCCCTCCAGCAGGCGCTGTCCGGCGGGGTGTTCGCGCCGCACACGACGCCCGAGCAGCGCGCCGCGCTCGAGCGCCTCGAGACCGCACTGGCCCTCGTCGAGGGCTGGGTCGACGAGGTCACCGCCGCCGCCGCGATCGCGCACCTGCCGCACACCGTGGCGCTGCGCGAGATGGTCCGCCGTCGCCGTGCCGCGGGCGGACCCGCCGAGCAGACCTTCGCGAACCTCGTCGGGCTCGAGCTGCGGCCCCGACGCCTGCGCGACGCCGCCGCCCTGTGGGCGCAGATCACACGCGACGGGGGCCCGTCCGCGCGCGACGCCGTCTGGGACCACCCCGACCTGCTGCCGACGACGCAGGACCTCGACGACCCCGCCGGCTACGCCTCGCGCCGCGCCGCCGCCGTCGACGAGACCGCGGAGGTCGACCGCGCGCTCGCCCAGATCCTCGGCGAGGACCCGACGACCGCGACCGGAGCCGCGGGCGAGCCGACGGACGCGCCGACCTCCGACGACGAGCCGACGGACCCCGCCGACCGTGAGGACCCGCCCACGCGCTGACCCCGCTGCGGCGCGGACCCGCTGACCGCGCCCGCGCCGCGTCGCCGGCTCGCGCGCCTCGACGGCGGACGCGGCTGCGCCGGCA
>NZ_BHYL01000066.1 GCF_003851725.1 Cellulomonas algicola
GCCTCGAGCCGCACCGCCTCCGCGGCGGCTCTCGCCGCCTCCGCCTCCGCCGCGGCGAGCCGCACGGCGTCCGAGGTGTCGCCCATGGCGCGATCGTAGGAGCGGCCTGGTCGCGCCGCAGGTCCACGGGAGCATCCACCGGGCGCGCGCACGGTGCGCGACGTGCCGCGGCGTCGGGGTGACCGGTGTGTGCGGGCGTCACGGGCGCGTCGGTAAACTCCTCGGGTGACGTCGCAGGACACCTCCGCCCCCGCCCCGACCAGCCCGTCGGGCGAGGTCCCGTTCCGCTACACCGCCGCCCTCGCGCAGGAGATCGAGCTCCGCTGGCAGGACGAGTGGCAGCGCCGCGGGACGTTCTTCGCCGCCAACCCGGTGGGTGAGCTCACCGACGGCGACGGGCGGCACGCGCAGGCGGGCAGCAAGCCCTTCTTCGTCATGGACATGTTCCCGTACCCCTCGGGCGCGGGCCTGCACGTCGGGCACCCGCTCGGGTACATCGCGACCGACGTCGTCGCGCGCTTCCGCCGCATGCAGGGCGACAACGTGCTGCACGCGCTGGGCTTCGACGCGTTCGGCCTGCCGGCCGAGCAGTACGCCGTGCAGACGGGTCAGCACCCGCGCACGACGACCGAGGCGAACATCGAGATCATGCAGCGCCAGCTGCGCCGGCTGGGCCTCGCGCACGACCCGCGCCGCTCGTTCGCCACGATCGACCCGGACTACGTCCGCTGGACGCAGTGGATCTTCCTGCAGATCTTCGAGTCCTGGTACGACGAGGACGCGGTGCGTCCCGACGGCGGTCGCGGCGCGGCCCGTCCGGTCGCGGACCTGGTCGCGGCCTACGAGGCCGGGCGCGCGCTGCCCGCGGGCGTCGACGGCGTCGCCGACGGCGCGACGTGGGCCGACCTCGACGAGGTGACGCGTCGCCGCGTCGTCGACTCCCAGCGCCTCGCCTACGTCTCGGAGACGCCGGTCAACTGGTGCCCGGGGCTGGGCACGGTGCTGGCCAACGAGGAGGTCACGGCCGACGGGCGTTCCGAGCGCGGCAACTTCCCGGTGTTCCAGCGGAACCTGCGCCAGTGGAACATGCGGATCACCGCGTACGCCGACCGCCTCGCGGACGACCTCGAGCACATCGACTGGCCGGACAAGGTCCGCTCGATGCAGCGCAACTGGATCGGTCGCTCGCAGGGCGCGCAGGTGCGGTTCGCGGTGCAGGGCGGCAGCGAGGTCGAGGTCTTCACGACGCGTCCCGACACGCTGTTCGGTGCGACGTTCGTCGTCGTGGCGCCCGAGCACCCGCTGCTCGACGAGGTCCCGTCGACGTGGCCCGACGGCACGCACGCGGCGTGGACCGGCGGCCACCGCACGCCGGTCGACGCCGTCGCGGCGTACCGCCGGGAGTCCGCTGCGAAGACGGCCGTGGAGCGTCAGGCCGACGCGGGCCGCAAGACGGGCGTGTTCACCGGCCACCTGGCCGCGAACCCCGTCAACGGCGAGCTGCTGCCGGTCTTCACCGCCGACTACGTCCTCATGGGCTACGGCACCGGCGCGATCATGGCGGTCCCCGGCGGCGACGAGCGCGACTTCGCGTTCGCGCAGGCGTTCGAGCTGCCGGTCGTCTACACCGTCGACGCCCCCGAGGGCACGCCGGACGGCGCGCGCACCGGCGACGGCAGCATCATCCACTCGTCGAACGACGAGATCTCGCTCGACGGCCTGTCGGTCCCGGAGGCGAAAGCCGCGATCATCGCGTGGCTCGAGCAGCACGGCATCGGCGAGGGCACCGTCACCTACCGTCTGCGCGACTGGCTCTTCAGCCGCCAGCGCTACTGGGGCGAGCCGTTCCCGATCGTCTACGACGAGCACGACCTGCCCGTCGCGCTGCCGGCCGACGCGCTGCCCGTCACGCTGCCCGAGGTGCCCGACTACGCGCCGCGCACCTTCGCGCCCGACGACGCGCAGTCGTCTCCCGAGGCGCCGCTGGGCCGCAACGACGAGTGGGTGACGCTCACGCTCGACCTGGGCGACGGCCCGAAGCAGTACCGCCGCGACACCAACACCATGCCCAACTGGGCCGGGTCGTGCTGGTACTACCTGCGCTACCTCGACCCGACGAACGACGAGCGGCTCGTCGACCCCGAGCTCGAGCGCTACTGGATGGGCCCCGGCCACGGTGCGCAGCCGGGCGACTCGGTCGGCGGCGTCGACCTGTACGTCGGCGGCGTCGAGCACGCCGTCCTGCACCTGCTGTACGCCCGGTTCTGGCACAAGGTGCTGTTCGACCTCGGCCACGTGTCGAGCGCCGAGCCGTTCCACAAGCTCTTCAACCAGGGCTACATCCAGGCGGCGGCCTTCACCGACGAGCGCGGCGTCTACGTGCCCGCGGACGAGGTCGTCGAGGACGGTGACGCCTTCACGTGGCAGGGTCAGCTCGTCACCCGCGAGTACGGGAAGATGGGCAAGTCCCTCAAGAACGCCGTCACGCCCGACGAGATGTACGCCGAGTACGGCGCCGACACGCTGCGCGTGTACGAGATGTCGATGGGTCCGCTCGACCTGTCGCGCCCGTGGGAGACGCGCGCGGTCGTCGGGTCGCAGCGCTACCTGCAGCGGCTGTGGCGCAACGTCGTCGACGAGACGACCGGCGCCCTGGTCGTGACGGACGACGCGCCGTCGACCGAGACTCTGCGCGTGCTGCACCGCACGATCGCCGACGTCACCGCGGACATGGAGGCGATGCGCCTCAACACCGCGATCGCCAAGCTCATCGTGCTGAACAACCACCTCACCACGCTCGACGCCGCCCCGCGTGCGGCCGTCGAGGCGCTCGTGCTCATGACCGCGCCCGTCGCTCCCCACGTCGCCGAGGAGCTCTGGCAGCGGCTCGGTCACGACCGGTCGCTCGCGCACGAGCCGTTCCCGGTCGCCGACCCGGCCCACCTCGTCGAGGAGACCGTCACCTGCGTCCTGCAGGTCCAGGGCAAGGTGCGCGGCCGCGTCGAGGTCAGCACCGACGTCGCCGACGACGAGCTCACCGCGCTCGCCCTGGCCGACGCGGGCGTGCAGCGCGCGCTCGCCGGTCGCGACGTCCGCACCGTGATCGTGCGCGCGCCGCGCCTCGTCAACGTGGTGCCGGCCTGACCGCGACCACCGGGCGACGTGCGGGCACCCGCCCGCACGTCGCCGTGGTCACCGACTCCACGGCGACGCTGACCCCCGCCGACGCCGCCGCCTGGGGCGTCGAGGTCGTGCCGCTCGACGTCGTCGTCGACGGCGAACGGCACGCCGAGGGCGTC
>NZ_BHYL01000067.1 GCF_003851725.1 Cellulomonas algicola
GGCGGGTGCGGTCGCCTCGCTCGGGAGCGGGCGGCCCGCGCTCGTGCGCGGCTCGCGGTCCGCGGTCGGGTCGTCCGCCGCCGGGACCGGCTCGCGGTCCGCAGCCCGTTGGTCCGCCGCGGTGAGCGGCTCGTGCGTCGCGGTCGCGTCGGGGGCGTCCGTGTCGGGGGCGTCCGCGTCGGAGGCGGCCGGCGGGTGCTCCTGCTCCGGGGGCGCGTCGTCGTCGGGCCCGTCGCTGCGCGCGGGCTCTGCTCGGCCGTCGGTCATCCCGCCCCCCAGCGTCGGATGTCGCACCCGGGGTCAGCCAAGCACGGACGCGACGCCGCCGCGCGCGACGCACCCGTCCCCGCGCGACGTCGTCCGTCGTCAGGCGGTCCGGCGGCGGACGACCAGACGCAGCGCGGCGCCGCCGACGAGGAGCGCGAGGGCGAGCGCGAGGAACGCGGCCGCGGACGTACCGGTCGTGGCGAGGGCGGCGTCGCTGCCCCCGGCGCCCGCGTCCGGCACCGTCGGGTCGACGGGCACCGGCGGCTGGGGCGGGTCGGGCGGGTCGACCGGGGGCGCGTAGACGTTGAGCGCGGCGCACGTGACGTCCGCCCCCTCGTCGACGATCACGACGTCGCCCAGCACGGTCGCGCTGTCGCAGGTCCAGCTGGCGAACCGGTAGTCGGCGGGACCGTCGAGCCCTTCGGCCAGCCGGTACACGCCCGGCACGACGGGGATCGAGCGGACCGCGGCGCTGCCTCCCGGACCCCGCCACGTGCCCGTCGGGCCGGTCGCGACGAGCGTGAAGTCCGCCGGCTGCGCGGTGCCGCCGACGACGACCTTCTGGAGCGTGAGCGTCCCGCCGATCCACGTGTTGGTCGCGGTGCAGGTGACCTCGTCGTTGGCGGCGAGGTCGACGGTCCGGTCGACGACGGGATGGTCGGGCCCGCAGTCCCACGCGTCGAGGTCGTACCCGCGGCCGGCGACGTCGGTCCGTGCGACCTCCGCGAGCGTGTACGTGCCCGGCGCGACGACGCCCGTCGCCCCGGCGCTGCCGGACGTGCCGCTGAACGACGAGCCACCCGGCGACGACGCGACCAGCGTCCAGTCCTGCGCCGCGGCCGGTCCGCCGTCGACGGACTTCGCGAGCGTGAGCTGCGCACCCGCCCAGCGGTTCGTGACGGTGCAGGTCACGTCGTCGCCGAGGGCGAGCGTGATCGACCCGTCGGCGGCGACGGGCACGGTCCCGCCGGACGCGTCGACGCACGTCCACCCCTGCGAGACGTAGTTCGTCAGCCCGATCTCGGTGAGCCGGTACGTGCCGGCGCCGACGGGCACGTCGGTGACGGTCACGCTGCCGGTGCTGCCGACGAGCAGGCCCCCGCTGCCGATGGCGAGCAGCACGAACGCGGACGGCTGCGCGGGACCGCCGCCGCGGTTGTCCAGGGTCTTGACGAGCGTGAGCTCCGGGGCCACGTCGGAGTTGACGATCGCGCACCGCACGTCGTCGGTGAACGGCGACCCGTCGGCACCCGTCGCGGGGACGACGAGCACGCCGTCGGGCGCGTCGACGAACGCGCCGCCGGCCTGGCAGATCCAGTCGGACGCCTCGTAGCCGGGTGTCGTCGCGGGCGACTCCGCGAGCTGGTAGGTGCCCGGGGTGATCGCGACGCGCGTGACCGCGGGCGTGCCGGTGGTGCCGCTGAACGACGTGGGCCCGGTCGCCGAGAGGGTCCACTGCGACGCGGTCGCGGTGCCGCCCGCGTCGTTGGCGACGAGCTTGGTGAGCGTGAGGTGCGGCTGCGTGGCGACGTTGGTGACGGTGCACGTGACGTCGTCCCCGGCGGCGAGGGTCACGACGTCGCCCGCGATCGGGGCGGCGCCGCACGTCCAGCCGGACGCGGTGAACCCGGCGATCGTGGACTCCCCCAGCGTGTAGGCGCCGGCGGGCACCGGCACGCGGGTGGCGGCGGGAGACCCGCTGACGCCCGAGACGGTCGCCTCCGGACCCGTGGCGGTGAGCGTCCACGCCGCGGGCGGGGCGCTGCTGCCCTCGACCTCCTTGACGAGGGTCAGGAACGCGCCGGACCACGTGTTCACGACGGTGCAGACGACGTCGGCGGGCTGGTCGACGGTCACGACGTCGGCCGCGACGGTGGCGCCGTCGCAGGTCCACGGGCCTGCGGTGTACCCGGGCGGCCCGTCCTCGGACAGCGCCCACGACGAGCCCACGTCGACGGCCTGCCGCGTGACGGCGGGCGAGCCTGCGGGCCCGCTGAGGACGACGCCGTCCGGCGCGTCCACGGCGGTCAGCGTGAAGTCGCCGGGGAGCGCGGTGCCGCCGGCACGGTTGTCGACGACCTTGGCGAGCGTGAGGCTGCCGCGCTCGATGGTGTTGGTGATCGTGCAGGTGACGTCCGCGCCGGCGGTGATCTCGACCGTGCCGGTCGCACCGCCGCCCCCGCCGTCGCACACCCACCCCGACGCGGTGTAGTTGGTCGGCCCGGACTCGGCGAGCGCGTACGTCCCGGCGGGCACCTGCGCGCCGGTCACCGCGGGACCGCCCGAGACGCCCGACACCGTGACGGGTCCTGTCGCGCTGAGGGTCCACGCCTGCGGGATCAACGACCCGCCCACGGCCTGCTTGACCAGCGTGAGCGTCCCGCCGGTCCACGTGTTGGTGACGGTGCAGACCGCGTCGCCGTCGCCGTCGGCGAGCGTGAGCGTGCTGCCGCTGACGGTCCCCGCGGTGCACGACCACGCCGACGCCGTGTACCCGGCCTGGGCGGCGGGCGTCGTGGGCGTCTCCGCGAGCGTGTACGTGCCGGACGGGACGGGCACCTCGGTGACGGTCGGCGAGCCGGACACGCCCTCGACGGTGCCGGGCGGGCCCGTCCCGGACAGCAGGAAGTCCGCGGTCGTGGCCGGGCCGCCGACGACCTCCTTGCGCAGGGTGACGAGGTGCGGCGTCGGCTGCGACCGCGAGTTGGTGATCACGCACTCGACGTCCTGGGCGAGCGACACCACGACGCTCGACGGGCCGGTCTGCGTGCCGCCGGTGCAGACCCAGTCGCCCGCGGTGTACCCCGACGGGCCGCCGGTCTCGGAGAGCTGGTACTCGCCGATCCGCACGGGTCCGCTCGCGGCGCCCGGGCCGGTCACGGTCGTGGGGCCCTGGGCGGTGAGGTTCCACGCGCTGGGCGACGCCGGACCGCCCGTCACGACCTTGCGGAGCGTGAGGCTCGGCTGGATCGCGTCGTTGCGGACCGTGCACGTGAGCGTGCCGTCGGCGGGGACGGTGACGGTCGGCGTGGGGTCGGTGAACGTGCCCGCCGCCCCGCAGTCCCAGCTCACGAACGCGTACCCGGGCACACCGCCGGACTCGCTGATCGTGTAGTCGCCCGCGGGCACGACGAGCGACTGGACCCCGTTGAGGCCGTTGCCGGTGAACGTGTACGCGGGGTCCTCGGTGTTCACCGCGGTCATCGTCCACAGCTCGCGGCGCCCCTCGCTCGCGCCCGTGTCGAGGTTCTCGATGCGCTTGAACAGCGACAGCCGTCCGGTGACGTCGGGGTCGACCGCGGCCGCGGCGGGGGCGACCGCGCCCAGCACCGCGAGGACCGCGAGCAGCACGGTGGACGCGACGGGAACGGCAGGGCGACGCACGGTTCCTCCCCCGCGGGCCGTGGCCGGCGCCGGACCCGCCCGTGCCCCATGCCGGACACGTCCCGTCGACTGTCACACGGCCGGGCGATCTTCACGACCCGAGGCGCGCGACGTGCGTGCGGCCCCGGCAGCACGACGCGGACCGCGCGAGGCGTCCGCACGGTCCGCGTCGCGGGGCCGTCACTCGTACGCGACGGCGTCCAGCACCTTGAGCCGGGCGGCGCGGATCCCGGGCCACAGCGCGGCCAGCACGCCGACGACGACGGCCAGCGCGACCATCCCGCCGAGGTTCGCCCACGGCACGGCGAGCTCCGACAGCCCGTCGTCCGCGTACACGGTCGGCATCGTCGCGGCCAGCGCGACGCCGACCGCGAGGCCGAGCACGGTCCCGAACACCGCGGTCAGCACCGACTCGATCGTCACCGTCCCGGCGAGCTGCAGGCGCCCGAGCCCGACGGCCCGCAGCAGCCCGATCTCCCGCGTCCGCTCGATCACGGACAGCGCGAGGGTGTTGACGATGCCGAGGACCGCGATGACGACGGACAGGCCGAGCAGCGCGTAGAGGATCACGAGCAGCTGGTCGACCTGGGCCGCGAGGTTCGACACGAACTCGTCGCGCGTCAGCACGGACACGACGACATAGGGCGCGACGACGTCGGCGACGGCGTCCTGCAGCTCGGTCGCGGTCACCCCGGCGGCCGCGGTCACGAGGATCGTGTCGACCTGCTGCTGCTCGCGCGGGACGAGCGTGTCGAGGACGTCCTGCCCGACGACGAGCGGCGCCCCGAGGACGTTCGTCGTGAAGACCGCCACGACGGACAGGTCCTGCGGCCCCGCGGCGCCGGCGACGGTCAGGTCGTCGCCGACCTGCCAGCCGTGCTGGTCCGCGGCGGCCTCCGTGACGGCGACCTGCCCCGCGTCGAGCGCCTCGAGCGCGGCGAGCGACCCGTCGACGAGCTCGACCTCGACGGACCGGCCGAGCGTGCCGTCGGCGAGGCCGATCACGTAGTCGACCGCGGGCTCCTCGCCCGGCCCGGAGACGGCGAGCGGCGCGAACGCGACCGCGTCCGAGGTGCCGGCCTCGGGCAGCGCGGCGACCTCGTCGACGGCCCCGGACGGGATGACCATGGTCGCCGAGCGGACCACGACGTCGGCGTTCGTCTGCGCCTCGACGACGCCCGTGACGGACTGCTGCGCGGACACCGCGATGACGGACACCGCCCCCACGAGCGCCATGCCGATCATGAGCGCGCCCGCGGTGTTCGCGGTGCGGCGCGGGTTGCGCACGACGTTGCCGCGCGCGAGCCGGCCGACGGGCCGCAGCAGCCGCACGAACGGCCACGCGAGGACGCCCACGGCGGCGCGCGCGACGACGGGCGACAGCATGAGCACCCCGACGAGCACGGCGCCCGCGCCGACGCCGAGCAGCGTCTCGGCCGCGTCCTCCTCCGGCCGGGTCAGGGCCAGGGCGAGGGCGGTGACGCCGAGCGCGCCGATCGCGAGGCCGCCGACGGCACGCCAGCGCAGCGACCGCTCGGGCACCGCGACGTCGTCGCGCATGGCCTCGACGGGCGGCACGAGCGCGGCCCGGCGGGCGGGCAGCGCGGCCGCGAGCACGCTCACGGCGGTCCCGACGACGAGCGACACGACCACCGTCGTCGCGTCGACGGGGATGTCGCCGACCAGGTCCATGCCGATCGACCCGAGCACGACGCGCAGCCCCGACACCAGGGCCAGACCGCCCGCGACGCCGAGCGCCGACCCCAGCAGCCCGACGACGGCCGCCTGCACGAGCACCGACGCGAACACCTGCAGCGGGGACGCCCCGACGGCCCGCAGCAGCGCGAGCTCGCGCATGCGCTGCCGGACGGACATCGCGAACGTGTTGGAGATGATGAACGCGCCGACGAACAGCGCGATGCCCGCGAAGACCAGCAGGAACGTCGTGATGAAGCCGAGCTGGGACGCGATGTCGGCCTTGCTGTCGGCGCGCAGCGCGTCGCCCGTGACGACCTCGAGGCCGTCGCCCGCGAAGGGTGCGAGACGCTCGGCGAGCTGCTCGGGCGTCGTGCCGTCGGCCGCGTACACGGCGATCTCGTTCACGCCGCCGCCGTCGGGCGACAGCACGTCGAGCGCGGTCTGCTGGTCGACCAGCACGATCGTCGCGCCGGCCATCGGCCCGCCGAGGTCGACGCGTCCGACGATCTCGACCTCGGTCACCTCACCGCCGAGCACGGCCGTCGTGGTGTCGCCGACGGACAGCCCGGACGACTCGAGCGTCGCCGTCTCGAGCGCCACCTCGCCCGTGCGCTCCGGCCCGCGCCCCTCCACGACGTGGAGCGACGGGTCGTCGGGCACGTAGTTGAGGGCGAGGCTGGGCGCCTGCGTGGACTGCACCGCGGTCCCGTCGGCGCCGACCAGGACGATCGTGCCTGACAGGCCGCCGATCGCGTGCGCGACGCCGTCGACCGCGGCGACCTCGTCGACGAGCTCGAGCGGCACGCTCTGCGCGGTCGTGGTGCCCATGACGACGGACGCGTCGTCGGGCTGGTCGACGCGCACGTACGCGTCGGCGGGCGCGGCGGCGTCGACGATCCCGTCGAAGGTGCCCGACAGCATGGTCCGCAGCGCGAACGTGCCCGCGACGAACGCGACCCCGAGCGCGACGGCGAGCAGCGAGAGCAGGAACCGCACGAGGTGCGCGCGGATCCCGCGGAGCGCGACGCGGCCCATCAGAGCGCGGCGGGGGACGACGTCGCCACGGGAGCGGCGGACGCGGCGGACGCGGCGGGAGCGGCGGGCTCGGTCGACCGTGCCGGGCGGAGCGCCGCGAGAGCGGCGAGCACCGACTCGGTCGTGGGGTCGACGACCTCGCCGACCAGGCGCCCGTCGGCCAGGAACAGCACGCGGTGCGCGTACGACGCGGCCGTCGGGTCGTGCGTGACCATGACGACGGACTGCCCGAGCTCGTCGACGGACCGGCGCAGGAAGCCGAGCACCTCGGCGGACGACGTGGAGTCGAGGTTGCCCGTGGGCTCGTCGGCGAACACGACGGCGGGCCGCGTGACGAGGGCGCGCGCGCACGCCACGCGCTGCTGCTGCCCGCCCGAGAGCTCGGACGGCTTGTGGTCGAGGCGGTCCTCGAGCCCGACGGCGCGCACGACGGTGTCGAGGTGCGCGCGGTCGACGGGACGCCGCGCGATGTCGAGCGGCAGCGTGATGTTCTCGAGCGCCGTCAGGGTGGGGACCAGGTTGAACGCCTGGAAGACGAACCCGAGGCGGTCGCGGCGCAGCCGGGTGAGCTTCCGCTCGTTCATGCCGGAGACCTCGAGGCCGTCGACGACGACCGTCCCCGCGTCGGTGCGGTCGAGCCCCGCCATGCAGTGCATGAGCGTCGACTTGCCCGACCCGGAGGGGCCCATGATCGCGGTCAGCTCGCCGCGGCCGAAGTCGACGTCGACGCCCGCGAGCGCGTGCACCGCCGTGTCGCCCCTGCCGTACGTCTTGACCAGCCCGCGCGCGCTCGCGATCGGGGTCGTGTCCCTCGCCATGTCCTCCGCCTCTCACCGCACGTCGTCCGACGTCCGTGCTCACCTCACGGCACGCCGACGCGTGCCCGCCACGGACGATGGTCCTCGTGCGGCGGGGTCGGGGACATCGGTGACGTCCCTGGTCAGGCCCTGGTCGGACCCTGAGCGGCGTCGGGCGTGCCCCCGGGGGCGGACCCCGGGCCGACGTCGCCGGTGCGCGCGGCCGGCCGGTACGGCTCCTCCCGGACGGCGTGCGCGACGACGAGCTTCAGCACCATCACAGGTCCGAACCACGCGAGGCCCTCGGGCGTTCCCGCGATGGGGGCCGCGACGAGCGCGACGGTCGCGAACCCGAGCGCGACGGGCCGCTCGAGGTAGGCGGGGACGGACCGGACGACGACGACGCCCGCGACCGGCACGAGGTACCACCACAGAGCCCACACCCAGGTCACGTCGGGCACGACCACGGCGAGGACGAACGGGTGGACGTGCAGCGCGGTGAAGGCGACAGGGTCGTGCAGCACGCGGTCGAGCCGGGTCACGGGCGGCGCGAGCGGGGAGTGGTACAGCCGCTTGGCGGAGCCGAGGGCGTTGGCCGCGACGCCGCCGGTCACGTCGACCGCGACGAGCAGCACGACGACCCACGTGAGCCAGGGCCAGTCGTCGGGTGCGGTGAGCACCAGGACGCCGACCGCGAGCGCCGTCGTCGCCCACACGACTCCGCGCTCGGCGCGCGTCGCACCGGTGCCGAACAGCCAGTCGCGCGGGCCCGGCGGGACCACCCAGTCGACGGGTGCGGCGCGGGTGGCGCGCGCCGAGGTCGCCTCGTCCATCCGTCCGTCCTCTCCCCCTGTCCGTCCACCCTGCGCCGTCGTGGGCCGGTCGTCCACGTGTGGGCCGTTGGCGCAGGTCACGCCGGTTCGTCGCGGTTGTCCTCGGCCGGACGGGTGGCGCGGCGTGTGACGTGGGTCGTTGAAGGTTCAAAATCCGCGCGCGAGACCGGACGCTTGTCCAGGTCCCCGAAGAAATCGAGGGTCTGATCCCCGACGAAAGCTGTGGCCCCCTCATGCCCACCGGCCCCCTGGCCCCGTCCGCGCCCCCCACCGGGGCCCGCCGGCCGGCCCGACGCACGACCGCCCTCGCGGTGCTCGTCGCGCTCCTCCTCGCCCCCCTCACGGCCCTCGGCCTCGCGAGCCCTGCGGCCGCCGCGACGGTGCGCGCCTTCACGCCCGTGTTCTCCGCGAACACCAACGGCGACATCCTCATGGCGGCCAACACGCTCATGACGTGCAACGCCACCTCGGGCACCAACTACACGAACTGCGCCGCCGCGCGCGCGTCGAGCGTCAACCAGGCGTACTCCAACAACGACTTCACCGCGCAGTTCGTCAACGACGACGCGGACGCCTCGACGTTCAACGCGTCGAGCGCGACGCTCACCGTGCCGGAGAACGGCTCGGTGCTGTTCGCGGCCCTCGTCTGGGGCGGGCGCACCGAGACCGCGAACGCGACCTGGTCGAACTCGGCCCTCCGCGGGAACGTCAAGCTCAAGGTCCCGGGCTCCGCGACGTACCGTGACCTCACGGCGAGCCAGGTCGACGTCAACACGTCGGACAACGGATACCAGTCGTACCTCGACGTCACGGGCCTCGTCGCGACCGCGGGCAGCGGCGTGTACACGGTCGCGAACGTCCAGTCGACGACGGGCACGACCGACGACTACGCCGGCTGGTCGCTCGTCGTCGCAGTCGCGGACCCGGCCGCGCCGGCCCGCAACCTCACGGTGTTCACCGGCTTCGGCTCCGTCGCGTCGGGCAACGGCATGCCGACGTTCACCGTGAGCGGCTTCCTCACGCCGCCGAGCGGGCCCGTGAAGACGACGCTCGGGGCCGTGACCTACGAGGGCGACATGGGCCTCACCGGTGACGCGTTCCGCCTCAACTCGACGACGATCTCCGACGCGCTGAACCCCGCCACGAACCCGTTCAACTCGTCGATCAGCCGCCACGGCGTGGCCGTGCCCGGGCGTTCCCCGTCGTACAGCAACCAGCTCGGCTTCGACGCCGACCTGTTCAACGCCGACGGCATCCTGCCGAACGGCGCGACGAGCGCGAACCTCACGCTCACCACGGGCGGCGAGACGTTCTACCCGGGCGTCGTCACGTTCGCGACCGAACTGTACGACCCGAAGCTGCTCGGCGTGAAGAGCGTCGAGGACGTCAACGGCGGGCTCGTCGAGCCCGGCGACGTGCTGCGCTACACGGTCCCCGTGCAGAACATCGGCCTCGACACCGCGTCCGACTCGCGCTTCTTCGACGCGATCCCGACGGGCACCACCTACGTGCCGGGCTCGCTCGTCGTCGACACCGTCCGGCAGACCGACGCGGCGGGCGACGGCGACGTCGGCCACTACGACGGCTCGCAGAACGGCCACGTGATCGCCTACCTCGGCTCGGGCGCGACCTCCGTGCACGGCGGCGACGTCCCCGTCTCGGCGTCCGGGTCCACCGCGCAGCACACCGTCGTCTTCGACGTCCGGGTGAACGCCGACGCGCGCGACACCCAGAAGATCGTCAACTCGGCGGCCATGACGTACCGCGGCGCGACCACGTACGCCGCGGCGGCGTCCGCGTCCAACGTCCTGCTGAACCCGGTCGTCACGACGCCGCTGCCGGGCGTCAACCGGCCCCCGGTCGCCCAGCCGCACGTCCTGACGTTCACGCCCGGGCCCTCGCAGCGCCGGCTCGACATCGACGTGCTCGCGAACGACAGCGACCCCGACGGGGACGTGCTGACGGTCGTCGCCGTCACCGACACCGCGGGCGGCACCGCCGAGATCCTGCCCGACGGCCGGATCCGCTACACGCCGCGCGACGACTTCGCCGGTCGTGACGTGTTCACCTACACGATCCAGGACCCGGGCGGCTACCGCGCGACCACGTCGGTGCAGATCGAGGTGCTCAACACCGCGCCGAACGCCGTCGCCGACACCGCGACCACGCGCGGCGCCACGCCCGTGGACGTCGACGTGCTCGTCAACGACACCGACCCCAACGGCGACACGCTGCGCCTGCGGTCCGCCGGACCGACGAGCGCCAACGGCGGCACGGTCACCGTCCTCGACGGCGACACCGTGACCTACACACCGCGCGCCGGCTTCAAGGGCACGGACACGTTCGAGTACGTCGTCGAGGACTCGCGCGGCCTGACCGACACGGCCGTCGTGACCGTCACGGTCACGAACAACGCGCCCGTCGCGGTCGCGGACTCCTACACCGTCAACACGGGCGCCACGCGGTCGATCTCGGTGCTGGCCAACGACACCGACGCCGACGGCGACCCGCTCACCGCGGTCCTCGTCACCGGTCCGGCGCACGGCACGCTGACGCTCAACCCGAACGGCACCGGCACGTACACGCCGAGCGGCTCGTACCGCGGGACGGACTCGTTCACCTACCGGGTGTCCGACGGCACCGCGCAGTCGACCGTCGTCACGGTCACCTTCACCGTCAACGGCGCACCGACAGCCGGCGACGACACCGCGACGGTCGCGGCCGGGCAGACGTCGGTCGACGTCGACGTCCTGACGAACGACGCGGACGCCGAGGGCGACCTCACGGTCACCGTGACCGGCGCGCCCGCGCACGGCACGACCGCCGTCCAGGCCGACGGCACCGTCCGGTACACGCCGAGCACCGGCTGGGCCGGCACCGACCGGTTCACCTACACGGTGACCGACGAGGGCGGGCTCACGGACACCGCGGAGGTCGTCGTGACCGTCGCGAACACCCCGCCGGTCGCCGTCGACGACACCGCCAGCACCGCGACGAACACGTCGGCGAGCCACGTCGCCGTGCTCGCCAACGACACCGACGTGAACGTCACCGCCGGGGTCCCCGGGCAGTCGCTGCGCATCGTCTCCGCGACCGCGGACCGCGGCACGGTCGACGTCGAGACCGACGGGACGCTGAGCGTCCACCCGCCGACCGGCTTCTCCGGCACGATCGTCGTGACCTACACGGTCGGCGACGGCGCGGGCGGCACCGACGTCGGCGAGCTCCGCGTGACCGTCGCCAACGGCTCGCCGTCCGCGGTCGCCGACGGCCCCGTCACCACGCCGACCGACCGGTCCGTGCTGGTCGACGTGCTCGACAACGACACCGACCCGAACACGGCCGACGTGCTGTCGATCGTCCCGGGCTCGGTCACGACGCCCCGCGACTCCGGCGGCACCGCCCGCGGCACGGCCGCGATCGAGAACGGCGAGGTCCGCTACACGCCGCCGACCGGCTGGGCCGGCACCGTGACGTTCACCTACGACGTCACCGACGGCGACGTGACGGCCACCGGCACGGTCACCGTGACCGTCGCCAACGCCGCGCCCGTCGCGGTCGACGACACCGCCTCCACGGCGTCCGGCACGCCCGTCACCGTGGACGTGCTCGGCGACGACACCGACGCGAACATCCCGGGCACCGACCAGGTGCTCGTCGTCACCGGTGCCACCGCCGACAACGGTGCGACCGTCGTCGTCGAGACCGACGGCCGCCTGACCGTCACGCCGGCCGCGGGCTTCGCGGGCGACGTCACCGTCACCTACACCGTGTCCGACGGTGCGGGCGGCACGGACACCGGGACGCTCGTCGTCACCGTCGCCAACGCGGCACCCGTCGCTCCCGCGGTCACCGGGACGACCCCGTACGCGACGCCCGTCGAGCTGGACCTGCTGGACGGCGTCACCGACGCCAACGGCGACCCGCTCACCGTGACGGTCGGCACCCCCACCGGCGCCGACGGCACCACGCGCGGCACCGTGACCGTCACGAACGGCGTCGCGACCTACACCCCGCCCGCCGGGTTCTCCGGCACCGTGACCTTCACCTACACCGTCGACGACGGGACCGACACGACCACCGCCACGGTGACCGTCACCGTCGGGAACGCCGCACCGGTCGTCGTGAAGGCCCCCTCGGGCGGCACGAAGGTCACGACCGGCACGGGCACCTCGGTGACGATCGACGTCCTCGCCGACGTCACCGACCCCGACGGCGGCACGGTCACCGTCGTCGACGTCACGCAGCCGTCGTCCGGCGTCGTGGCGATCGTCGACGGCAAGCTCGTCTACACCCCGGCGCCCGGCTTCACGGGCACCGTGACCTTCACCTACACGGTGGTCGACGACCAGGGCGCCCGCACCACGGGCACCGTCACGGTCGAGGTGGTCGACGGGCGGGCGGCGCTCGCCACGACCGGCGCGGAGGTCGCGACCGTCGGCGGGGCCGCGCTCCTGCTCCTCGCCCTCGGCGCGACGCTGGTCGCCGTGCGGCGTCGCCGGGCGGTCACGACCGCCTGACGCCTCGACGCCGACACCATCGGAGCCCGGTCCCCCAGGGGGCCGGGCTCCGGTGCGTCGGGCCGCCGGCGGTCGCGGCGGTGCGGTCAGCCGTCGGCCGTCGCGAGCGCGTCGTCGACGCCGGTCTCGCGCGGGCCGCCGAGCGCGGGCGGGCGGGACGTCGCGGCGTCCCACGCCGCACGCAGCGACGCCGGCACCTCCCGGACCCGGTACACGACGGCCTTCGCGGGCTCGACGCTCGCCGCCGACACCCCGACCCCCGTCACGTCGATCCCCGCCTCGCGGCAGGAGAAGAGCATGCGGCGCAGGTGGTAGCTCTGCGTGACGACGACGGCCTGCTCGACGCCGAACACGTCGTGCGCGCGCACGCACGTGTCGTGCGTGTCGAGCCCGGCGTGATCCCGCACGATGCGACCCGCGGGGACGCCCCGGTCGACGAGCCAGTCGCGCATCGCGGTCGGCTCGTCGTGCCAGCGCGTGCTGTTGTCGCCGCTCACGAGCACCACCTGGACCGTGCCGCGCGCGTAGAGGTCCGCGGCCGCGTCGAGGCGACGCCGCAGGTACGTCGACGGGCTGCCGTCGGGCCGCAGCCCCGCCCCCGGGACGATGACGACGGGCGTGTCCGCGACGTCATCGACCGACGCGCGGACGGCCGACTGCCCGACGCCCTGCACGACGAGGAACGTCCCGAGCACGGCCGCGCCGAGCACGCCCGCGCCCACCGTCACCAGCCTCCGCACCCTCGCCACGGCGGCGATGCTAAGCCGGGCGCCGTCGCCGCGTCGGCGAAACCCGCGACATCGCCACGAGATCGCGACATCCGGGTCACTCCCCGTGGCGAGAGCGTCCACTCGCGACCGGTCCTGCGCGGGCGCGTCCGGCGGCCGGGCGCGCGGGGCCGTCGAGCGGGAGCGACCAGACGTCAGGTCATCGGGGCGCGCGGGGCCGTCGAGCGGAAGCGACCGGACGTCAGGTCAGCGGGGCGCGCCAGGTCCTCGAGCGGGTCAGGGCGACCGCGTCCAGCGAGCCGAGCGGGCCCTCGACCGAGCGGCGACGGTCCGCCGCCTCCGCGGGCAGCCACACCGCGGCGTCCGGGTGCAGCGGGAGCACGCGCACCGACACGCGGTCCCCCTCGGCACCGGGCAGCACGTCGAGGTCGACGTCCCACGGCGTCCCGTCCCAGAACCGGTCGGCCACGACGCGACCGTCGACGAGCAGCTGCGCGACGTCCCCCGCCCACGCGACGTGCAGGTGCCGGACGGTCCCGTCGACGGGCACGCCGACGTCGGCGAGCCGGTGCTCGGCGGAGAGCTCCGCGACCCGGTCCGCCGAGGGCGCCGACGCCCGACCCTCGTGCGCGCCGTACGACACCGCGGGCTCGCCTGCGGCGCGCACCGGCGTCGTCACGACCGCGACGGCCCCGACGGCCCCCGCCGCGACGTCACCGACAGCATCCGCGGACCCGTCGTCGGCGGCCCGGCCCGTCCCCGCACGCACGTCGAGCCGCTGCCAGCCGTCCGGGGTCCACCGCTGCACGAGGGGCAGCGACGACGCACGCACGACGACCTCGTCGTCCTCGAGCCACAGCGGGTCGGCGCTGCGCAGCAGCACCCGACCGTCGGGCCCGTCGAGCACCCACACGCGATCGGCGTCGGCGGCACCGAGGACGAGCACCCGTCCGCCCGCGGCGCCCGCGTGAGCCGCGCGGTCCGCGTCGTCCGCGTGGGCCGCGCGCCCCCGAGGCGCGTGCAGCACGACGACGCCCCCCGTCCTCTCGTCGAGCGCACGGACACCGGGCGCGACGGTCCAGCCGTCGCCGGACACGCGCACGTCGGGGTCGACGACGACCTCGACCGGCACCCCGGCCGACGCGAGGAGCACGAGCGTCCCGTCGGGCAGCGTCGTGAGCGCGGAGGCCGTGGCCCAGCGCAGCCGCACCGGCACGCCGCCGGCCGCCGTGACGTCGAGCCCGAACGGCCAGCGCGCGAGCGTGCCCGCGGGCACGTCGGTCGGCCGCGACGGCAGCACGACCGGCCCGGACGGCAGGTCGACCTGCACCTGCACGCCGCGCAGCGTGGGCAGCGGGACGTGCGGCTGGTGCCAGACGACGAAGACGAACCCGGTGCCGTCGGCCTCGCGCACCGACCAGCGCAGCGTCGCGCTGTCGTCGACGCCCGACGGCAGCGCGTCGGGCAGCGTCGAGGGCATGGTCGCGAGCACCGGCCCGAACGCCGCGAGGAACGCGTGCTGCGTGCGCAGGGCCGCGTGCGAGGGCGCGAGGAGCCCGGCGGCGCCGACCGGGGCGTGGAAGTCGTAGTCGTACGACGGCAGGTCGTTCGGGTAGCCGGTCGCGTGCGACTCCTGCAGGTCCGGGCCGGGGTTCGAGCCGCCCGCGTACATGTAGTAGCCCTGCCACGCGGACCCGGACGCGACCTTGCCGTGCGCGACGGCCGCCACGTCGAGCGCCGACGGCACGGGACGCCGGTGGTACGTCGTGGCCATGCCACCGCCGAGCTCGCACGTCGCGGGCGGGAACGCGGTGTCGCGGTCGACGGTCGGCGCGCCCTCCTCGCCGCGGACGTCGGCGCCGATCCCGGGGTCGTCCCACGTGTGCGACACCTGGTAGTGCGCGCGGAAGGTGTCGTGCCACCCGGCGTCGGCGTCCACCCAGAACCCGTCGCCGTACCCGCCGTACAGCGGCAGCACCTCGCCCGCGGGCAGCTGTGCGCCGCCCCACGCCGTCGCGGTCCACAGCGGCGCGCTCAGCCCGGCCTCCCGGGCCAGCCGCTTGAGCGTCGCGAGGTGACCGGGCTGGTCGTAGAGCTCGTTGTCGAGCTGGATGCCGAGCACCGGACCGTCCGGCCCGCACAGCGCGCCGAGCTCGACGCCGAGCCGCCCGAACCACCCGCGCACCAGGTCGAGGTAGCCGGGGTCGTCGGTGCGGTGCCGCACGGGCGCGTCCTGCACCCAGTCGGGGAACCCGCCGTTGCGCACCTCGCCGTGGCACCACGGCCCGATCCGCAGCACGACGCGCAGCCCCTCCTCCGCGCACGTGCGCACGAATGCCGCGACGTCGAGGCCGTCGTCGAACCGCGCCGCGCCGCGCACGGGCTCGTGGTGGGCCCAGATCACGTACGTCGCGACGACGTCGACGCCGCCCGACCGCACGAGCCGCAGCGTCTCGCGCCACCGCGACCGCGGGACGCGGGAGTAGTGGACCTCGCCCGACACGGGGATCCAGGGCGTGCCGTCGCGCTCGAGCCACCGCGACGTCAGCGCGAGCCCGGGCCGCACGTCCTCGTCGTTCGCCATCGCCGGCCGGGTGAGCGGCTCCGACCAGCCGGTGGGGCGCACGCGCGGGAGGTGGTCGGGCACGGAGAGGCTCCTCGTCGTCGGGGGTCGCCGGCCTGTCGGGCGTCCGCCGGCGCCCCACTCTCGCACGTTCCGACGCCCGACTGTGCACGGTCCCACACCGGTCGGCCCGCGTGTCCTCCGCGCCTGCCCGGCCGGTCCGGCGCGAGCGACGCCGTCCGCAGGGCCCGGTCGTCCGCCGCCCGCGCGCAGGTCAGCCGGCGACCGTGCTCGCGTGCGCGCCCGCGAGCGCACGGTCGAGGTCCGCGAGGATCTCCCGGCACCGCGCGACGTCCCACGGCGTCCCGGCGAGCTCGAACTCGAACAGCACCGGCCGCCCGGACCGTGCCGCGATCTCGCGGCAGGCCATCTGGTAGTGCGTGCCGAAGTTGCGGTTGCCCGACCCCATGACGCCGACCAGCGCACGACGGTTGACGGGCGAGCGCAGGAACCGCCGCACCCCCTCGGGGATCGTGTCGTTCGCCGGGTTGCCCGTCTTGTAGGACGGGGTGAGGAGCACCCACGGCCCGTCGACCTCGGACAGCCGGTGCTGCCGCTCCGCGAGGTTGCGCACGGGCCGGTCCAGCCGCTCGGCGAACGTCCGCACGAGGCCCGACGTCGACGAGTAGTAGTAGACGGGCGTCTGCCGCGCGCCCTCGTCCTGCGTCGCACCCGGGTCCGTCGTCACGTCGTCATGCTCGCCCGCACAGCGGCGCGGGACGTAGGACCCAGGGCCCGGGCACCCACCGCCGAGACCGGCTGCAGGCGACGGCGACGCGCCGCGAGACGGCGGGTATTCGACTGGCCCCCCGCGTCGCGACGTGCCCACGATGCGAACGTGCTCACCCTGAACCAGATCCGCGCGCTGCGCCGGACGGTCGACGACGCGTGGCGCTCGCCCGTCGCCGACGCGGTCGCGGCCGCGTGGGGAGCGCCCGCCGGGTCGGCGCTGCTCTGGCGGTCGTCGGCGTCGCACGTCGTCGTGGTCCCGGGTGGGGTGCGGGGCGTCGACCGGCCCGTCTACCTGCGGTTCGTGCCCGAGTCCGCCGACGGCGCCCGCGGCTTCGCACGCGGCACCCTGCTGCACGCCCGCCTGTCCGCCGACCACGCCGACGTCGCCGCGCTCGTCCCGTCGTCGTCCGGCCGCCTGCTCGAGCGCGTCGCGACCCCGCTGGGCGACGTCCTCGCCGCCGCGGTGCGCCGGGTCGACGGGGACGAGACGGACGTCGACGACCTCACGCCCGACCTCGCCGCCGCATGGGGCCGGGGGCTCGCCCGCTTCCACGCCGCGGCCGCCCGGCACGCCGACGTCGTCGACACCGCACCCGCTCCCCCGCTCGCCGCGCTGCTCGACGACGCCGACGACGCGCTCGCCACCGCCGCGGCCGCGCTCACCCGCACCCTGCGCGACGTGCCACCGGCGCCGCTCGTCGTCGGGCACGGCGACCACGAGCTCGACAACCTGCGCTGGCGCGACTGGCGGCCCGTGTGCTTCGACCTCGACGAAGCCGCCCGACGACCGGCCGCCGCCGACGTCGCCTCCGCGGTCCGCGACCTGCTCGGCGCCGACCCGACCACGCCCGCGCACCCCGACCTGCTCGACGCGTTCCTCGACGGGTTCGCCCGGACGTCAGGGACCGTCGTCACGCCGCACGCGCTGCTGCCGCACGTCGCCGCCCTGGCCGCGTCCCATGTCGTCGACGTGCGACGCGTGCTCGACCTCCCGCCCGACGACCTCGTCGACCCCGCCGACTCCCCCTGGCTGCCCGACCTCGCCGACCGCCTCCGCGCCCACGCGGCGACGCAGCGCGGGATCCTCCTCGCCGCGACCCGCGCCCTCGCCTGACCCTCCGGCGAGGGACTTCGGCACCCGCGCAGGAGTCGAACGGAGAGGTCGCTAGACCGCCGCCGGGGTGCTGCCGCGCAGGATCGACGTCATCTTCTTGCCGCGCGCGACCTCGTCCACGAGCTTGTCCATGTACCGGATCTTCTGCATGAGCGGGTCCTCGATCTCCTCGACCCGGTACCCGCAGATCAGGCCCGTGATGAGCGACGCGTTCGGGTTGAGCCCGGGCGCCCGCGCGAAGAACTCCTCCAGGGTCCGCTCGTCGGCGACCGCCTCCCGCAGCCCGGCGTCGTCGTACCCCGTGAGCCACGTGACGACCTGGTCGACGTCCTCGCGGGACCGGCCCTTGCGCTCGACCTTCTCCACGTACAGCGGGTAGATGCTCGCGAAGCTCATCCCGAAGATCCGGTGCCCGGCCATGTCGCTCGCCCTCCGTCGTCACGCGCGGCGCCGTGCCGGCCCCGTCGTCCCTGCGGCCAGTATCCCGCCCGCGCCCGCCGCGGTCAGGAGCGTCGTCGCGGCCAGTCGAGCATGACGAACAGGTCCCGCTCACCCGGGCGCCCTTCGAGCAGCGCCCGCGCGAGCGCCGGCTCGCCCGCCTGCTCGCAGGACCACAGCTCGAAGTCGACGACCTGCGACCACGCGGGCGGCAGATAGCCGAGCACCGTCGTGCCGCGCACGACCTTCACGACGTCGTGCTCGGTGCGCGCGAGCACCACGGCGAACCCGCGGTCCGGGGTGCGCGACGGTGCCCGCGTCGGCTCCTCGACGAACCCGCGGACCCGCACGGGCACGCGGCCACCGCTCGACGGCACGAGGCGGCCGGGCAGGTCGGTCGGGGGCGACCAGTGCATGGCGGGAACCTACTCCTCGACGCCGTCGCCGTCGCCGGGGACCGTCGGGACGGTCGCGGAGCACGTGGTCAGGCGGGTGCCGTCGACCAGCACGTCGACGTCGACGGTCCCGGCGCTCGCGCCCTCGAGGGGGATCCTCGTCCACCCCGACGTCACGTCGACGCCGCTCTCCGCCGTCCCACCGGCCGTCGTGGTGCGGACCGCCAGCTGGCGCGACGGGTCCGCCGACGACGCGACGTCCCGCCACGACAGCTCGAGCGCGACGGTCGTGGGCCCGTCGTCGCGACCACATCGAGCACGGCGTCGACGCGGTCGTCTTCAGCGCCGGGTACGGCGACGGCGGCTACCCGACCTTCCTCGGGTACGACGCCGACGGCGTCGTCGTGAGCGCCGTGTCATACGGCGGCGTCCTGCCGTGGGCGCTGAGCGGTCTGCCGGGGACACCGCCGGACGAGCCCGGCATCTGACATCCGCCGCGGGCACGGCACCCTCCGGGGACGACGACGTCCCGGAACGACGAAGCCCGCCCCACCGTGGCGGTGGAGCGGGCTTGCTGTGCGCCCGGAGGGACTCGAACCCCCAACCTTCTGATCCGTAGTCAGATGCTCTATCCATTGAGCTACGGGCGCGTGACCCTCGCGGGCCGTCCTGAACGATACAGGGACGACCGGCCAGTCCCCAAACCGGAAACACGTGACCCTCGGCACGCCGCGTCGTGGCTGGCAGGATCGCGGCCATGACGAGCACCGGACGGCTGGGCACGGGCGGCGGGCGGGTCGGGATGCGGGCCGACGTGCTGCGGCACGGTGACGGCCACGACGGCAGCCGCGTCGGGTACGTGGAGCTGTTCTTCGACCTCGTGTTCGTGTTCGCGGTGACGCAGCTGTCGCACCTGCTGATCGCGCACCCCGACGGCGAGCACCTGCTGCAGACGCTGATCCTCGGCTGGGCGATCTGGTGGCTGTGGACCGACACGACGTGGGTGACGAACTGGCTGGACCCCGAGCGGCTGCCGGTGCGGGCGATGCTCATCGTGCTGATGCTGCTGGGCCTGCTGATGTCGAGCGCGATCCCCGAGGCGTTCGGGGACAAAGCGCTGCTGTTCGCGGTGCCCTACGTGACGATCCAGGTCGGGCGGACGCTGTTCACGGCGTGGGCGATGGGCCGGCACTGGCCGGTCAACGCGGTGAACTTCGTGCGGATCACGATCTGGCTGTCGGTGTCGGGCGTGTTCTGGGTCGCGGGTGCGCTGCTGGAGGAGCAGCGGCTGCTGCTGTGGGCGGTCGCGGCCGTGATCGACATCGCGGGGCCACGGTCGATGTTCTGGGTGCCGGGCATGCGCGGGACGCACGCGTCGACGTGGGAGGTGCGCGGCGACCACATGGCCGAGCGCGTGGCGCTCTTCATGATCATCAGCCTGGGCGAGTCGATCATCGTGACCGGGACGGCGTTCGGGGACCTCGCGGTGACGCCCGTGACGGTCGTGGCGTTCCTCGCGGCGTTCGCGTCGACGGTCCTCATGTGGCTGCTGTTCTTCGACCGGTCGGAGCGGAAGGCCGCGGAGTACTTCGCGTCGCGCGACGAGACGGGGATGGTCGCGCAGACCGCGTACACCTACGTGCCGTTCCTGCTGGTCATGGGCATCGTGGCGACCGCCGTCGCGGACGAGCTCGTGCTCGCGCACCCCGAGGGGCACCACGGCGCGACCGACGGGTGGACGGCGTGGATCATGTGCGGCGCGGTGGCCGTCTACCTGCTCGGCAACGCGCTGTTCCGGCGGGCGACCGGCGGGCGCTGGTCCGTCTGGCACCTGGGCGGCGTGGCCGCGGCGCTCGCGCTCGTGCTGCTCGCGCCCGTCGTCACGCCGCTGACGCTGTCGTGGCTCGCGAACGCCGTGCTGCTGGCCGTCATCCTCGGCGACGTCCGCGCCGCCCGACGTGCGAAGGCCGCAGCCCGAGCCCGCGAGGGGGACCGGGCTGCGGCCTAGTCGTCGGGCCCGGGCGTGGCTGCCGACCGATGGCACCGACCGCCGAGCCGACCCGTCAGACCGCGTCGGCGAGCCTCGGGAACAGCCGCGCGACGAGGTCGTCGAGCGTCACGACGCCCGCGAACCGCGCGTCGTCCCGCAGCACGGCGAGGTGCTGCCGCTCCTCGCGCATCTGCGCGAGCGCCTCGTAGACGGGCGTCCCCGCGTCGAGCGTGAGCACCGGCCGGACGAGGTCGTCGACGGGCTCGTCGTCGCCGCGCACGAGGGTGTCGCGCACGTGCACGACGCCGGTGAGGGCGTCGCGCGCACCGACGAGCACGCGCAGGTGCCCGGTCTCCCGGGTCGCCGCGCGCACGTCCGCGGCGCTCGCGCCCGACGGCACGGCGGTGGGGTCGCGGTCGGAGCGCGCGAGGTCGCCGACCGTGAGCGTCTGCAGGTCCAGCGCGCCGGTGACCTGCGCGGAGTAGGCCGCGTCGAGCGCGCCGACGTTCGCGGAGTGCTCGACCAGGTGCCGCAGGTCGTCCGGGTTCTGCCCGCTCGCGACCGTGTCGGTCGGCTCCACGCCCACGCGACGCAGGCACCAGTTCGCGGCCTCGTTGAGCCCGCGCAGCAGCGGCCGCGTGAGCCACATGAACCCGCGCATGGGCAGGGCGAGCAGCGTCGCCGACGACTCAGGGTGCGCGATGGCCCACGACTTCGGCGCCATCTCCCCGACGACGAGGTGCAGGAACGTCACGACGACGAGCGCGAGCACGAACCCCGCGACGTCCGACGCCCACGCGGCCAGGCCCCACGACTCGAACAGCGGGGTCAGCCAGTGGTGCACGGCGGGCTTGGTGATCGCACCGAGCGCCAGGGTGCACGCGGTGATGCCGAGCTGCGCACCCGCGAGCAGGACCGTGAGCTCACCGGACGAGCGCAGCGCGGCGCGCGCCGAGCGGCTCGTCGGGGCGTCGTCCTCGAGGCGGTGCCGCTTGGCGGCGAGCGACGCGAACTCGACCGCGACGAAGAACGCCGACAGCGCGATGAGCGCGACGGTCACGACGGCGACGACGAGCGGGCTCATCGGGCCTCCTCCGACGTGGCGGCCGCGATCTCCGCGGCGGTGGGCGGCGGCTCGGCGGGCACGGTGACCCGGACCGTCGCGGGGACGTGGCGGTCGACCTCGAGCACGTCGACGCGCATCCACACCTCCTCGGCCCGGTCGGCGTGCGCGAGCTCGGCCGGGTCGGCGGGCAGCAGCACGAGGACGCTCGTGCCGACGGGCGGGAGCGCGCCGTGCGCCTCGATGACGAGGCCCGCGATGGTCTCGACGTCGCCGCGCGGCAGGTCGCGGCCGATCGCGCGCTCGACCTCGTCGAGGTGCACGTCGCCCGGCATGACCCAGGCGCCGTCGTCGAGGACGGGCGCGGCGCCCGTCTCCGGGTCGTGCTCGTCGGTGATCTCCCCGACGAGCTCCTCGGCGAGGTCCTCGACGGTGACGACGCCCGCGAGGCCGCCGTACTCGTCGAGCACGCACGCGAGCTGGTTGGTGCCGGTCAGCGCGCGCAGCGCGTCGGGCAGGGCCATGGACGTGGGCACGAGGACGGGCGGGCGCAGCAGCGTCGCGACGGGGGTGTCGTCGGGCTCGGTCGTCGCCAGGACGTCCTGGAGGTGCACGACGCCGAGGACGTCCTCGTCGTCGGACACGACGGGGTAGCGCGAGTGTCCGGTGCTCATGCGCAGGCGCAGGTCGCCGACGGTGTCGTCGGGACGCACGACGTCGACGCGCGAGCGCGGGATCATCGCGTGCTCCACGTCGCGCTCGGGGAAGTCGAGGATGCGGTCGAGCAGCACCGACAGCTCGGCCGGCAGGTCACCCGACTGCGCGGACTCGGCGACGATGTGCTCGAGGTCGCGGACGGTCGCGGAGTGCTCGACGTCGTGGACGGGCTCGATGCGCAGGACGCGCAGGAGCGCGTTCGACGCGGAGTCGAACACGCGGATCAGCCAGCCCATGACGCCCAGGTACAGCGTGGTCGACGCGGCGAGCGCGATCGCGACGGGCTCGGGGCGGGCGATCGCGAGGTTCTTCGGGAACAGCTCGCCGAACACCATCTGCACGAGCGTCGAGAACAGGAGCGCCAGCACGGTGCCGACCGCGATGCCGACGCCGGTGGGGATGCCGACGCCGCCCAGGGCCTCGCCGAGCGACTCACCGATCAAGGGCTCCGCGACGTACCCGACGAGCAGGCCCGTCACGGTGATGCCGAGCTGCGCGCCCGACAGCATGAACGACGTGCGCTTCGTGACCGCGAGCGCACGACGAGCGGCGGGGTCGCCGGCCGCGGTCCGCGCACCGAGGCGCGACCGGTCCACGGCCATGTACGCGAACTCCTGCGCCACGAACCAGCCCGTCGCCGCGGTGATCGCGAGCACCACGAGCATGCCGACGAGCAGGGACAGCACCCACATCTCAGCGCTCACCCACCCTCACCGGTCGTCGTCGTCGGTGGGGTGGGTAGGGACTACAGCCGCCGTCCATCTCTCTCCAGGTAGGGAACGTTCGCCTCGGCTCAACGATGCCGCAGCCCGGCGAGTTCCGCCGCACGGCCGTGACGCCCGCCACGGACGTGCGGCACGCGCGACGACCAGTGCTCAGTAGACGGCGGTGCTCTCCTCCTGGAGCCGCTGCTCCAGGTCGCGCGCCGCGGCCACGGGCCCGGCGACGACCGGCACGAGCGCGACGAGGAACGCCACGACGACCACGAGCCACCCCGCGGCTCCCAGCGCGGGCGCGCCCCGGAAGAGCGCACGCCGGTAGTCGCGCACCGCACGCGACGCGAGCGCGACCGCGGCCAGCACGAGCAGCACCGAGAAGGTGTTGACGACCGACCGCATCCAGAGGCTGACGAGACCCGACAGGGCCAGCACGCCGAGCGCGAACCCGAGGAACCAGAACGCGGTGCGGCGCACGGCACGCGCCTCGTCCAGCCGGTTGAGCTGGTAGGCCGCGCCCTGCGAGACGGTGTCGGCGAGGTTGAGCGAGTCGCCGAGGCGCGCCGGCACGTAGCCGAAGGTGGACGCCGGCGCGGCCGACGTGGCGACCGCCGGCGCGGCCGACGTCGCAACCGCCGGAGCGGCTGACGTCGCGACGGCCGGCGACCACGACGTCGACGCCACCGCCGGGCCGGGGGTTGCGACCGGTACCACGGTCGCGTGCGCGCGGTCCGGGTCGGGCGTCGTCTGCTCCGTCCACCGCGCGCCGTCGAACCACCGGCGCACCCCCGGCGTCACGCCGTCGGGACACCAGCCGGGTGGGGCGAGCTCAGCGTCGGTCACCGCACGATCCTCGGTCCGCGCCGCGACGCGCGACACCGCCCTCCGGGCGAATCACCCGGTCAGCCGCCCCGCTGCCGGTCTGGCCCGACGGCTTGGCCGCCGCGGCACGCGCCACCGCGTCGGTGATGGGCTGCTGCTGGGCTCACACCCGTCGAATCCGCACCGAGCGGTCGAGGTGAAGGGCTCGATCGGGCGACCGGTCGTCCCTGTCATCGCCCGAAGACGAGGTACTCCTGCCGGTCGCCGTTGCCGGTCATGACACCGAGAGCGAGCCGGCCGGTCGGGGAGGCGATCCACTGGACCTGGTCGCCGGTGAGCCCCTCGGCGCCCGTGGGCGCCGGGGTCGGGGCCGGGCCCGGCACGACGACGTGCTCGTCGCCCGCGTCCCGCACGTGCACCGACCAGAGACGTTCGCCGCGGTAGGACAGGGCGTCCAGCTGCGTCCCGCCGGCCACGAGGATCACGCGCCCGTCCGTGAGAAGGCCGTTGATCGAGCTTCCGTCACCCGACGTCGCCACGCGCCACCGGACCCGGCCCGTGCGGGCGTCGACCGCCGCGACCTCGTCCGACGTCCGGACGACGACCAGGCCGTCGACGGCGATCGCGACCAGCACGTCCAGACCCGGCACCTCCCACCGGACGGTGCCGTCCGATTCCCGGAGCCGCGCGACGGACCCGTCCGGCTCGGCGGAGGGCACGGCCGTGCCGCCACGGGTGCGCACGTAGCCGGGCGCGGCAGCCGAGCCCGTGAGCAGCGCGTCGCCGAGCGTCCCGTCGTCGAGGCCGACCCACTCGACGTGGTCGCCGTCGAACGGCACCTCGGACCCGTCCGGCCGCACGAGCATCGCCGGGACGTCGCCGCGGGGCTCGTCGCTCGCGAGCTCCGGGTCGTCGACCACGACGGCACCGCTGCTCAGCAGCCGCGTCATCCCCCACCCTGTCCCGTCGTCGAGCGTCCGGAGCAGCGTCCCGTCGGTCGTCGACAGGAGCCACCCGGCATCGCCCACGGTGTCGGACACCAGCAGGCGCTCCTCGACGACCATGAGGTCGAGGAACGTCTGGTCGTCGGCGGGGCGGCGCGGCATCTCGAGCGTGCGCGTCCACAGGTGCGACCCGTCCCACCGCGAGGCGTCCAGCGTCAGGCGTGACCCGTCGAGGGTCCCGACCACCATGCCCCACGCGCCGGTGCCGAGCGCCGCCCCCACCGGCAGGTCGGTCCGTCGCACGACGTCCCCGTCGGAGGCGTCGACCTCCACCACGGCGGCGAGGTCCTGCCAGAGGCCGCTGTCGTCGGCGGTGGGGCGCTGCCAGCGGACCACGCACCGGGCGGTCGTGGCCTCCGGCACCTCCGGCTCCCAGCACCACCCGCCGGCGTCGGTCGCGCCCCCGACGGGCGCGGCGAACGCCGTGTCCCACACGACCTCCGCCGTCGCCGGGTCGATCGCGACCAGGTGCGCCTCCCGGCTCTGGGACGAGCCGGAGGTGCCGGTGACGAGGACGTCGGCCACGGGCGCTCCGCCGCGGAAGAAGGCGGACACGACCGGCGGGGCGCCGCCGTCCTCCCACGAGTACGAGCCCCGCACGAACACGGGGAACGACGGGTCGACGGGGTCGAGAACGTACGGGACGTCCGCGAGCGCGGCCGCACGCGCGTCGTCCGCCGCCTGCACCCGCCGGTCGCTGACGACCTGGAAGCTCACCAGCCCGACGACGACCGCCGCGCCCGCGGCCAGCCAGCGCGGCCGGCGACGGACCCGGTCGAGGAGCGACGGCTCGGACGGCGACGCGGCCGCGGGCGCGTCGTCCGGCTCGACCAGCTCGACGGCGTCCATCGTCACGCGCCGGACGCTACCCGCCGGCCGCACGCCCGCGCTGGCCTTCGGCCGACCGGTCGTCGGTTCAGGGCGCGACGTAGAACGCGAGGTCGAACTCGCAGCCGTCGGGGGCGTAGTCGGTGCTGTCGGTGCTGCCGCTCCCGCCGCCGCCGAGCCGGATGTGGCCGCCGTCCGTGTAGCTCGTGCCGTCGTACGTGAGCGTCGTCCCGTCCCACGTCGTCCGCGGACGCTGGAAGACCGGCAACCATCGCTGGCCGAGCTCGTCGACGACCGTCAGACACACGTCGGTGACGGACACCGTCCCCTCGAGGAGCGCCGCGTCACCACCGTCGGAGCTCGGCGTCACGTACGCGACCGGACCGCCCTCGACGACCCCGCTGCCACCCTCCTGCCCCGCGCACCCGCCGAGGGCGAGAAGCGCGGCGGCCGCGAGGGCCGGGCGTCGTCGCACCGGGGAGGCTGCGGAGCCCGCGTCAGGCCTGCGGGCCGGGCGCGGTCGGGGCGTCGGCCGGCGGCGTCGGGGAGGGCGCCTCGGGGGCCGTGGTCGTCCACGCGCCGCGCAGCGTCGCGAACGACCCGAGCGCGCCGAAGCCGACCGCCCACGCGAGGTCGCCGCCGTACTCGGGCAGGACCTCGGGCAGGACCGGCCAGAACCACGACCAGAAGTTCGGCTCGGTGAGGGCGTCCCATGTGCTGACGCCGCCCTCCTCGGCGACCGCGACCGCGGCGTCCCACGCGATGCCGCCGACGAACGCGAGCGCGAGGGTCACGACGGTGATCGCGAGGACGACGAGCGCGCCCGGGCGGCTCAGCCGGCCCGCGCCGAGCACGTACAGCTTGACGGCGACGAACGCGACGGCCGCGGCGACGATCGACGCGATGAAGCCGAAGCCCCAGATCACGACCCACGCGGCGATGCCGAGGGGGATCGTCGCGAGCGCGAAGAGGGCGCCGCGGCCGACGTTGCCGACGGGCGCGACGGCCGGCGGCTGGACGGGCGGGGCGGACGGGACGACGTGGTCGGACATGCCGGTCTCCTTGCTCGAGCCCGGGCTGTCCGGGGTGGTCGGCGCACAACGTAGTGGCGCGCGGCGCGCGGGCGAGGCCAGATCCGTGCGGGGTCACCCGTCCGGATGACAGCGGGGTCGGTCCGGGCGGTCGCGGCCACGGCGGAACCCGTGCCCGCCGGATGCGGGGCGTCCCGGCCGGGGTGAGCATGGCCGGGACGGTCCAGCCACGCGCCGTGCCCACGGGCACCGCCCCCGGCGCCCGTCGACCTGAAGGAGCGCCATGCGCGCCGTCGTCTACGAAGGACCCCGCAAGGTCACCGTCCGGGACGTCCCCGACGCCCGCGTCGAGCAGCCCACCGACGCCGTGATCCGCCTGACCACGACCAACGTCTGCGGCTCCGACCTGCACATGTACGAGGGCCGGACGAGCGTCGAGGAGGGGACGGTCCTCGGGCACGAGAACATGGGCGTGGTCGAGGAGGTCGGCCCCGCGGTGACGCGCATCAAGGCCGGCGACCGCGTGAGCGTCCCGTTCAACATCGCGTGCGGCACGTGCCGGAACTGCCTGCACGGGTGGACGTCCTACTGCCTGCGGACCAACCCGACGGAGGGTGTCGACGGCGCCGCGTACGGCTACGCGAACATGGGCCCCTACCCGGGCGGGCAGGCCGAGTACCTGCGCGTCCCGTACGCGGACGCCAACCTGCTCGAGCTGCCGCAGGGCCGCGACCACGAGGACGACTTCGCGATGCTCAGCGACATCTTCCCGACGGGCTGGCACGGCACCGCGCTCGCGGGCGTGACCGCGGGCGACGACGTCGCGGTGTTCGGCGCGGGTCCCGTCGGGCTCATGGCGGCGCACGCGGCGCTCATCCAGGGGGCGGCGCGGGTGTTCGTCGTCGACAAGGAGCTCGACCGGCTGCGGCTCGCCGAGGAGATCGGTGCGCAGGCCGTCGACCTGACCGCGGGCGGCCCCGTCGAGCAGATCATGGACGCGACGCTCGGCCGCGGGGTCGACTGCGGCGTCGAGGCCGTCGGCTACCAGGCGCACGACGCCTCGGGGCAGGAGCACCCCGAGCTCGTCCTCGACAACCTCGTCGAGGTCGTCCGCTCGACCGGCGGGATCGGCGTCGTCGGCGTGTACGTGCCGGAGGACCCGGGCGCCACCACCGAGCTCGCGCAGCAGGGCCGCATCCCGTTCCAGTTCGGGGCCGCGTTCACCAAGGGCCTGCACATCGGGACCGGCCAGGCGCCCGTCGCCCGGTACAACCGGCAGCTGCGCGACCTGATCGTCGCCGGGCGCGCGCGGCCGTCGTTCCTGGTCTCGCACCACCTGGGTCTCGACGAGGCGCCCGACGCCTACGCGCACTTCGACGCGCGCGACGACGGCTGGACGAAGGTGCTGCTCAACCCCGGCGCCTGACACCGGTGACGCCGGTCACCTCGTCGCTACGGAGTCGTGCCGTCGTCCTCCCCCGCCCGCGCCGGCGCGGGCGGGGACGAGGTCCCGGGCGCAGACCGCCGGCTCCCGTGGGGCCGCGGTCGTGTCCGGCGCGGTGCGGCGCGCGAGCGCCCGGCACGTGTCGACGGCGTCCTCGAGGAGTGCGACGAGCGCGTCGTCCGCGTCGGGCAGCGCGGCGACGGTGGCGACCGAGACCTCGACGACCCGGCGCGCCAGCCCGCGGACGCGCCGCGGCGCACCCATCGCGCGCGTGAACCGCTCGGCCCACGCGACGTCCCCCGCGGGCACGGTCGCGAGCAGCGCGGTGGTCGCGGGACGGCGACGCGCGGGCGGTCGAGCGTCGGGTGCCGCGAGCAGGTGGTCGAGGGTGAGCACGGCGACGACCAGGTCACGCCGGTCGGCCGGGCGCGCCCGCCGCAGCGCGTGGCGCACGGCGACGGACGCGACCTCCAGCGCCCAGGTCGCGTCGTCGCCACGCACGCCCACGAGCGTCGGCACGAGGTGCGCGAGCGCCGTCCGGGCGCGGTCACCCACCAGGTCGTTGACCGACCGGGTCAGGTGCGCGAGGAGCGGGTCGGTGCACGCCGGGTGGTCGCTCCACCGTTCACCGGCGAGCAGGCTCGCCCACTCCATGGCGCAGCCGCCGTCGCGCGGGTGCCGATGACGTCCGGCGGACAGGACCGGCAGGGCGTCAGGGAACGCGGACGAGTCCACCACGCCGACCACCTCCGAGCGAGCGGGATCCCGTCAGTGTCCGTCCGCCCGCTGCGCGTGGCAAGGACACCCGAGGTGCCCGACGGACCGGCGGCGGCCGCCGGCCCGACCTACGCTCGGGATCCGGGCGATCCGCTCGACCACGACGTCGGACCAGAGGAAGACAGCATCCATGCAGACTCGCAGCATCGGCGACCGCCAGGTCAGCGCGCTCGGCCTCGGCGGCATGCCCATGTCGATCGAGGGCCGCCCCGACGAGGAGCGCTCGATCGCCACGATCCACGCGGCGCTCGACGCCGGCGTGACGCTGATCGACACGGCGGACGCCTACCACCGCGACGCGGACGAGGTCGGGCACAACGAGGAGCTCATCGCGCGCGCCCTGCGCGCCTGGGGCGGTGACGCGTCGGAGGTCCTGGTCGCGACCAAGGGCGGCCACCTGCGTCCCGGGGACGGCACGTGGACGAAGAACGGCGACCCCGACTACCTGAAGTCGGCCGCGAAGGAGTCCGCGCGGCGGCTCGGCGTCGAGGCGATCGGCCTGTACCAGTTCCACCGCCCCGACCCCGCGGTGCCCTACGCCGACTCGGTCGGCGCGATCCGCGACCTGCTCGACGCAGGCGTCATCCAGATGGCCGGCATCTCGAACGCCGACCCGGCACAGATCCGGGAGGCGGACGAGATCCTCGGCGGTCGGCTGGTCAGCGTGCAGAACCAGTTCTCGCCGCGGTTCCGCTCGTCGCTCCCCGAGCTCGAGCTGTGCGCGGAGCTCGGCATCGCGTTCCTGCCGTGGAGCCCGCTCGGCGGCATCTCCCTCGCGCGGTCCGGCGAGCTCGGCGCGGAGTACACCGCGTTCCTCGACGTCGCGGCCGACCACGGGGTCTCGCCGTTCCAGGTGACGCTCGCGTGGGAGCTCGCGCTCGCGCCGGTCGTCATCCCCATCCCGGGGGCGTCGCGTCCGGAGTCGATCCGGGACTCGGCCGCCGCGGCCGCGCTGACCCTCACGCCCGACGAGGTCGCGCGGCTCTCCGCCGCGGGCGCCTGACCCGCGACCACCAGCCGGCGACCGCGACCGGCACGGCGCTCGACCTCGGGCGACGTGCCGGTCGGTCGCCAGGCACGTCGCCGGCAACAGCGACGCCCGCCCGGAGAGACCCGGACGGGCGTTCGGAACGACCGCTGACGGCAGCGACGGGCACTGCCTGGAGCGGAGACGGTGGGATTTGAACCCACGGAAGGGTTGCCCCTTCACGACCTTAGCAGGGTCGCGCACTAGACCTGGCTATGCGACGTCTCCAAGTGCAGCACAGGGTACCTGCCGTGCTGACCGGGCGGCAAAGCGTGCGCTGACCAGCACCGGGACCGACCGTCGGACCGCTGCTCACGGGTGTCGGTGGCTGTGCCGATACTCCTCCTCGTGAGCCTCACCTCCGGAACCCGGGGTCGACGCCGGACCCTCGTCGCCCTGCTCGGCGCCGCCCTCCTCGCCGCGACCGCGGCTTGCGAGCCGCTCGACGCGACCAGTCCCGCGGCGGGCTCGGTCGAGGACGACGAAGGGCTCCACGCCGACGCGGCCGCCGGGCTCGCCGCACCGGAGTCCGCGCCGACGACCGACACGACGGCGACGCTCGACGCGGCCCGCGGGCAGTCGGCGCTCGTCGCGCTCGGGCTGCTCGAGGTCAAGGGTCGCGCGCCGAAGACCGGGTACGACCGCGACCTGTTCGCGTACCGGGGCGTCGACCTCGACGGCAACGGCTGCGACACCCGCAACGACGTGCTGCGGCGCGACCTCACGGCCGTGACGCTCAAGCCCGGGACGCAGGACTGCGTCGTGCTGTCGGGCACGCTCGCGGACCCGTACTCGGGCACGTCGATCCCGTTCGTGCGCGGGGAGTCGACGTCGGCGGACGTGCAGATCGACCACGTCGTCGCGCTGTCCGACGCGTGGCAGAAGGGCGCCCAGCGGCTCGACGACGCCGCCCGGCAGCGGCTCGGGAACGACCCGCTCAACCTGCTCGCGGTCTCGGGGCCGCTGAACACGCAGAAGGGCGACGGCGACGCGGCGACGTGGCTGCCGCCGAACACGGCCTACCGGTGCGCGTACGTCGCGCGCCAGGTGGCCGTGAAGTACGCGTACGGCTTGTGGGTCACGGCCGCCGAGCGGGACGCGATCGCGGGAGTGCTCGCGTCGTGCCCGGACGAGCCGCTGCCCGCGGGGTCGACGCTGCCGCCCGAGCGCGTGGCCCCGGCGCCCGTCGACCCGGCGCCCGTCGACCCGGCCCCCGTCCCCGCTCCGGCGCCCGGCGGCGGCGTCCCGGCGAACCCGGGCAACGCGGTGAACTGCGGGGACTTCGCGACGTGGTCCGAGGCGCAGGCATGGTTCGAGACGTACCTGCCCCACTTCGGCGACGTCGCGGAGCTCGACGGGGACGACAACGGCGTCGCGTGCGAGCGGCTGCCCGGCGCGCCCTGACGACGCGGCTCGACCGTGCCCGCCGCGCGCTGACGACGCGCGGCTCCCAGGTGCGCGGACGCCGACGGCATCCGGCTCGAGGCGCCTGCCGGGCACCGGCGGCCCGCGCGACCGGCCGTGCGCGGGTCAGCGCTCGAAGGCCCACACGCGGTCGGTGAGCATGCGCGCGACGGCGAGGCCGATCGACAGGGCGACGACGACCAGCGCGGCCTGCACGCCGTACGCGAGCGCGGACGTCGTCTGCCCGTCGGACAGGTGGAACACGGCGCGGTAGGCGGTGACACCGGGGACCATGATCACGACGGCGGGCACGGAGATCGTGATGCGCGGGACACCCAGCCGCGGTGCGACGACGGCCGCGAGCAGCCCGACCAGGAGCGCGACGAGCGCGGCGGCGGCCTGCACGACGACGCCCGCGTCGACGAGCTCGAGCCGGACGACGTTGGCGACCATGCCGACGGTCGCGGCACCCACGGCCATGCGCCACGGGCTGTTGAACATGAGCGCGAACCCGAGCACGCCGAGGAACGACGCGACGAACCGCAGCGCGAGCAGCAGGCCGCTGTCGAGTCCGAGCGGGGGCGGCGGGTCGGGCTGGAGACCGACGATGCTCGACACGCCCCAGACCGCGAGCGCGGCCGACGTGAGGATCATGAGCGCGTAGACGAGCCGCGCGACACCGGCCGAGAAGTCGAGCTTCGCGAGGTCCAGCGCACCCGTGACCAGCGCGAACCCGGGGATGAGGAAGAGGACCGCGGAGACGTACCCGGCCTCGTGCCGCACGCCGATCGCGCCGACCCCGTGCAGCACGGTGACGAACCCCAGGTACGTGAACGCACCGAGCGCGGCCGCGAGCATCGTCACGCCGAACTGGTTGTAGCCGCGGTGCAGGAGCGCCCGTCGCAGCGCCTGTCCGAGCGACGCCCCGACGAAGACCCCGATCACCTCGACCGGGCCGCCGTTGTTGAGGAACGCGAAGGCCGCGCACGCGATCCCGGACCACAGCGCGTTGAGCAGCGCCGGGTAGAGGGGCGCGCGGGCGGCGATGTCGTCGAGCGCGGCGGTGGCCTCCTCGACGGTCGTCTCGACGCCGTCGCGCAGCTTGCGGTCCTCCAGGCGGGACACGAGCGCCTCGAGCCGCGACAGCCGGTCGGCGTTGATGCCGACGGACCGCACCTCGGTGACCTCGGTGCGGAACGACCGGCCCCGGTGCGACGTCGCCGTGATCTCGGTGAGCGTCACGTGCGCCTCGTGCCGGTCGATCCCGAGCGCGCGGGCCATGCGGGCCATCGACGCCTTGACGCGGTATGACCCAGTGCCCGCCGACAGGCTCAGCCGGCCGACGCGCAGCGCGACGCCCGAGCGGCGGATGAGCTCGAGCTCGTCGTCGTCGGGTTCCGTGGGCACGAGGCCATCATGGCCGGTCAGGGGCCCCCGGTCGCCCGGGACCGTCGTCCCGGTCGAGGGTCCCGGGCGTGTGCCGCTCGTCACCGTGCGGCCGGTCGCCGGCCCGGCGCCGCCGCCAGCCGTGCGGCCGGTCGTCGGCCCGTCGCGGCCGCCAGCCGTCCGGGGTCGCCGCCGCCTCGACGCCACGGCTCACGACGAGGGCCACGGCCAGGCCGACGGCGAGCGCGCTCGCGTGGCCGACGTCGGTGAAGGTCCGCAACCACACGCCGGGCAGCACCCACATGGCGACCAGCAGGGCGAGGTACCACCACCGCCAGCGGCGCGGGACCCGCGCGACCAGCACGCCCGTGACGCACGCGACCACGTAGCTCACCCCGACGTCGTCGGCGCCGGCGAGCGCGGGCGACAGCCACCCGCGCGCGATGCCCGTCGTGAGCACCGCCCCGACCACCAACGACGGGACGACCTGGCCTGCCGCGATCACCAGGAGCGTCGCGACGCGGCCCAGCCACCGCTGCGTGTACGCGACCGCCACGACCAGCGACACCACGAGCACGAGGTTCGACGGGTGCGGCAGCACGAGGCCGCTCAGGACGAGCGACTCGACCGGCCGCGCACGCATGTTGTCGAGGTTGCCGCTCGCGTGCGCGGTGATGGCGTCGACCGTCTCGTCGGGCAGGAACACCATGACGAGCGCACCGAGCGCCACGAGCCCGCCGTAGACGAGCGCGACGTCCGACCGGCCGACGGTCCCCCCGACGTCCCGCAGCACCGGCCGGGCGAGGTCGCGCGTCATGGCCGGCTCGTCACGACCGGGCGCGCTCACCGGCCGCGGCCTTCACGGCGACCTCCTCGACGCGCGCCGCGCGGGTCGCGGGCCGCTTCGCGTCGACCAGCCACACCAGGTGCAGCCGCTTCACCGAGCGCGGATAGCCGTCCCACGTCTCCCGGGCGCCCGGGTGCGCGTCGAACGCGGCGGCCAGGTCCGGCGGGACGACGAGCGCCTCCACGTCGTCGAGCAGCGTCCACGACCCGTCGGCCTTCGCGGCGTCGACGACGGCCGTGCCCGCGGGGAGCATCCGCCCCTCGGCCTCGAGCCGGACCAGCCGCTCCTTGTTGGTGCGCGCCCACCCGGAGCCGGGCTTGCGGCGTGCGAACCACTGCGCCGTCCGCTCCTCGTCGAGGGACCGCTGCGTCGCGTCGATCCAGCCGACCGTGAGCGCCTCCTCGACGGCGGCCTCGTACGGGACGGACGGCCGGCCCGTGGACCGGCGCCACGACACGAGCCACACGCCCGTCTCCGTCGCGTGGTGCGCGACCAGCCAGTCCCGCCACTCCTCGACCGTCTCGACGTGCAGCTGCGGCGCGTCCTTCTGACCCGTCATGGGCCTGATTGTCCCCTCCCGGTCTGGCACCGGCGCGACTACGGTGACGGGCATGCTGCTGCTGGCCGAGGAGACGTCGCTGCTGCTCACCGACCCGGTCACCGGGCGGCCCCTCACCTCGGGCGAGCGGGTGGGCCTCGCGGCGGCCGGCGCGGTCCTCGTCGAGCTCGTGCTGTCCGGCCACGTCGACATCGCCGGACCGGGCCACCCGCTCGTCGCCCCGGGCCGCGTCGCAGTGCGGCCCGTCCCCGCGACCGGCGACCCCGTCCTCGACGAGGCGCTGCACCGGCTCGCGCTCGACGCGCGGCCCCGCAGGCCCCAGGAGGTCCTGCCGCGGCTCGCGAAGGGGCTGCGCGACGCGCTGCACGACCGGCTCGCCGCCTCCGGCATCCTGCGCGCCGAGCCCGTGCGGGCTCTCGGCATCACCTGGACGACCCGCTGGCCGGCCGTCGACCCGGCCGGGCCGAGCGCCGCACTGCGCCTTCGACTCCGCGAGGTGGTCGTCGGGTCCCGCGCGCCCGACGCCCGCGACGCGACGCTCGTCGCGGTCGTCCACGCGGTCGGCCGGGTGCCGGACGTCGTGGGCGACGTCGGGCTCTCCCGCGGCGAGGTCCGGCGGCGGGCCGCGGCGGTCGCGGACGGCCAGGTCGGCGGCGAGGCGGTGCGTCGCGCCATCGCCGCCGCGGAGGCCGTGAC
>NZ_BHYL01000068.1 GCF_003851725.1 Cellulomonas algicola
GCCGCCGCCAGCGGGCGGCGGCGACGGTCCCGGCGGTCACCGCCCCCGCGAACGCCAGCCACGGCAGCAGGACGCCGAGCACGACGAGCAGGCCGCGCAGCGTCACCACGAACGACTGCCATCCGACGGCCAGGCCCCCGAGGAACGACGTGGGTCCCGGGGACGAGGCGGGCACGGCACCCGGCCCGACGAGCTCGACCGTGAGCGTCGACAGCGCGACCGCGTCGGCGAGGCGTGCACGCTGCGACTGGAGCTCCTCGAGCCGCGTCTGCCGCTCGGTCAGCGCGTTCTCCGCGGCGACGACGTCCTCCGTGGTCGTGGTGCGTGCGAGGAGGTCGGACATGCGCGCGACCGACAGCTCGAGCCCGCGGATGCGCGCGTCGAGGTCCTGCGCGGCGGCGGTGACGTCCTGCGCGTCGAGGTCGATCTCGTCGATCCGGCCGAGCTCCCGCAGCGCGTCGACGGTGGCCGACACCTCGTCCGCGGGCACGCGGATCGTCAGCGCCGCGGAGCCCGCCCGCTCCTGCGACGCCGCGTGCTCGGACCGGGAGTCGACCCGCCCGCCGCTGCGCTCCGCGAGGTCAACGACCGCGTCCGCGGCGGTGCGTGGGTCGTCGACCGTGAGCCGCAGGACGCCGGTCTGCACGACCTGCCGCTCGCTCTCCGCGGCGTCGGCGTCGCCCGCTGCCACGTCGCCCGGTGCCGCGACGCCCCCGTCGACGGCAGCCCCGTCACCGCCCGCGGACCCGACCTCGGACTGCGCGCCGTCGGCGGCCTGGTCGCCGGCGCCGCCGCCCGAGCACGCGGTCAGCAGCACGGCGGCGGTCGCGACCGAGGCGCCGAGGACGGCCCAGCGGCGAGGGGAGCGTCGGTCCCGGGTGGCGGTCATGGCGGCGACGCTAGGGCGCCACGACGTGCTGCGGGGGCGCGGTGTCCCGATCGTGACGCGGCGGGCCGGATGTGGCCGGATCGTGACGTGCTCGTCACCGGATCGGGGCCCTGACCTGTGCAAGGAAGGGCGCGGCTCTCACACCGGCGCGTCGGTGCGGCAGGCCTCACAGGGCGTAGGCGCGCGACGTCCACAGGTGGATCGCCGCGTAGGCGCGCCAGGGGCGCCAGTGCGCGGACGCGGCCTCGACGGCAGCCGTCGAGTCAACGCCGAGCGCGCGCCGCAGCACGACGTCCCCCGCGGGCAGCGCGTCCCGGTCGGCCAGGACCCGCAGCGCGAGGTACTCGACGGTCCAGGGGCCGACCCCGGGGAGCGCGAGCAGCCGCCGACGTGCCTCGACCGGGTCGGCACCGGGGTGCAGGTCGAGCCCGTCGGCGAACGCCTTGGCGACCGCGCGCAGCGACCGCGCCCTGGCGTGCGTGATCCGGACGGTGGACTGGATCTCGGCCGGGTCGAGGTCGGCCAGGTCGTCCGGGCGCGGGAACGCGAGCAGCCCGTCGGGGCCCGGGCGCCCCCAGGCGGCGGCGAGCCGCCCGCCGAAGGTCCGGGCCGCGGCCAGCGACACCTGCTGCCCGAGCACGGTCGTCACGGTCGCCTCGAAGCCGTCGAGGTGGCCGAGGACACGCAGGTGCGGCCGTCGGCGCGCGAGCGGCCCGACCACGGCGTCCTGCGCGAGGACGTCCGCGACCGCGTCGACGTCGTCGTCCAGGCCGAACCACCGACGCGCGACGTCGTCGAGCACCGTCGTCGGGGCGGCGCCGCGCACGACCACGTGGCCGTCGTGCAGGTCGGCGGCGACCGGCACGAGCCGCGTGCCGACGGGGACGAGGCGACAGACGGTGCTCCCGTCGACGGTCTCGACGCCCGGGACGGCGTGGGCGCGCAGGGACGCGAGGAGGGGCGCGGGGTCGACCGCGGCGTGCACGGTCCACGCGTGCGGCGGCCCCAGTGGCGGCAAAGCGGTCACCGCGTGACTGTAGAAGAGAGCACCGACATGGGGTCGAGTGCTGCTGGACGTCCGTCTGAGGTGCGCGCCACGCCAAGCAGTGGTCAAATGGTCTCAGCCGATCCTCCGACGCAGCCGGGGTTCGGCCATCTGCGGATCACGACCGCGAGTCGAGGGCCCAGGCGAGAGCAGGGCCGCCCGTCAGGGTTCAGGAGTGCGCCACGCCTCGTGCCGGCGAGACGCCTCTCGAGCGCCCCGCCCCCGTACGTCGGGGGCGGGGCGCCTGCTTGTCGGCACCCCGGCACGACCTGCCCGGCGCCGTCCGCCCGGCACCGTCCGCCCGGCACCGTCCGCCCGGCACCATCCGCCCGGGACGAGGCGCCTACGCCGGACCGCTCGGCCACGCCACCACCCTCCGCGACCCGCGTCAGGACGCCGCTCGAGCCGGCGCCGCGCGCCCTGCGCAGGTGCGTCCGCGCCCGCCCTCCTACGCTGGCGGGATGCCGCCGACCCTGCCGACCGCGGCCCTGCGCCCCCGCCTGACCGTCCCCGCCCCCGACGCCACGCCCGCTCCCGACGAGTCCGTCGTCGAGGAGGTGGGCAACGTCGTCGGTCCCGTGCTCGCCGTCGCGGCGGGCGTCGTCGCCGCGTACCTCCTCGCGATGCTCGTGGGCGTGCTCGTCCGGCGCCTCGCGCGCCGCTCGGCCGTCGCGGCCGACCTGACCCGGCGGTCGCGCCGCCCCACCCGGGCCGTGCTGCTCGTCGTCGGCGTCTGGGTCGCGCTGCGGCTCAGCACCGAGCCCGCGCCGTGGCGCGTCACCGTCGAGCACGTGCTGCTCATCCTGCTGATCGTCACGCTCGCGTGGCTGGTCGGGAGCCTCGCGTTCGTGCTCGAGGACGCCGCGCTCGCGCGGTACCGGATCGACGTCGAGGACAACCGGCGCGCCCGGCGCGTGCGCACGCAGGTGCAGCTGCTGCGCCGCATCACCGTCGCCGTGCTCGTGGTCTGCGCGATCGCGGCGATCCTGCTGACCTTCCCGTCGGCGCGGACGTTCGGCGCGAGCCTGCTCGCGTCGGCCGGGCTGCTGTCGATCGTCGCGGGCCTCGCTGCCCAGAGCTCGCTCGCCAACCTGTTCGCCGGGATGCAGCTCGCGTTCACCGACGCGATCCGCGTCGACGACGTCGTGGTGGTCGACGGCGAGTGGGGGCGGATCGAGGAGATCACCCTCACGTACGTCGTCGTGCACGTGTGGGACGACCGGCGCCTCATCCTGCCGTCGACCCACTTCACGACGACGCCGTTCGAGAACTGGACCCGACGCCAGGCCGACCTGCTGGGCACCGTCGAGCTGGACCTCGACTGGGAGGTCCCGGTCGACGCGATGCGCGCCGAGCTGACCCGGCTGCTCGAGGCGACGGACCTGTGGGACGGCCGTGTCGGCATCCTCCAGGTCACGGACGCGGTCGGCGGAGCCGTGCGCGTCCGGGTGCTGGCGAGCGCGCGCGACGCCCCCACGCTGTTCGACCTGCGGTGCTACGTGCGCGAAGGGCTGGTGGGCTGGCTCCAGCGCGAGGCACCCGAGGGCCTGCCGCGCACGCGCTGGGAGGCGCGGGGCCCGCTCGCCGAGCCGCCCGACCGACGCGGCGACGCACGGCCCGACGACCGCGCACGGCCCGACGACCGCGCACGGCCCGACGACCGCGCACGGCAGGACGACCGCGCACGGCAGGACGACCTCACGCGGCCCGTCGACCTCACGCGGCCGGACCAGCCCGCACCGGACGACGGCTCCCCGCGCACGCGCCGCGAGCGCGCCCGGGACACCGTCGAGGACACGCTCCTCATGCCACCGGCCGCGCAGGACGCGCGCCTGTTCACGGGCAGCATCGAGGCGCTCGAGCGCTCGCGGTCGTTCCAGGGACCCGGTCAGGACGTGTTCGACGAGCGCGAGCAGCACGCGGAGGAGACCGACCCGGGGACGTGCGGGTGACGCGGTCGGGCGACGGGCAGGTCGTCGTCCGGCCGGTGACGCACGAGGGTGTCGTCGCGCACGTGGTGGGGCGGGTTCCCGACGGCGGGCGACGGGTGGTCGTGGTGGACGGTGCCGCGGCGACAGCGCCCGGTGAGCTCGCCGATGCGCTCGTCGCGCCGCTGCGCGCGGCGGGCCGGGCGGCGGTCCGGGTGCGCGTCGTGGACTTCCTGCGGCCCGCGTCGCTGCGGCTCGAGCACGGGCGGCACGACCCCGACGCGTACCTCGAGGACCGCGTGGACGTCGGAGCGCTCGAGCGGGAGGTGCTGACGCCGTTCGTCGCGTCGGGCCGCTACCTGCCGACGCTGTGGGACCCGGTGACGGACCGGGCGACGCGGGCGCCGTACGCGCAGGCGCCCGACGGTGCGGTCCTCGTCCTGGACGGCGACCTGCTGCTGGGGCTCGGCCTGGCCGCCGACCTCACGGTGCACCTCGCGGTGCGGCCCGCGACGCTCGTGCGGCGCACGGCCGACGTCGACGCGTGGACCCTGCCGGCGGTCGACCGCTATGCCGACGAGGTCGCGCCGGAGGACGTCGCGGACGTCGTCGTCCGCGTGGACGACCCGGCGCACCCGGCGCTCGTCGACCGCGGTCGCTGACCGGCGTGCCGTGCCCGCCCCGCGCACGCGGATGCGGACCGGCGCGGCGACCGGTCAGCCGAGCGCGGCGGTGAGTCGACCGGTCAGGCGCAGCACGGCGTCGCGCAGGTCGGGCGGCCCGACGACGCGCAGCGGCACGCCGAACAGCGCGGACATCGCCGCGAGCCCGTCCCACGACCACGCACCCTGCACGAGCCGCGTCCGGCCGCCGCCGAGGTCCTCGACGACCGCGCCCCGGCCGGCCCAGCGGCGCACGTCGTCGGCGGGCATCTCGAGCTCGACCTCGCCGACGCACGGCCACGGCACCGCCTGCCCGAACTTGTCGGCGACGTACGCGGCGACGTCGCCGCCGGGCAGGTCGCGCGGCGCGAACCGCGGACCGGTCGGCGTGCGCGGCGTCATCCGGTCGACGCGGTAGGTGCGCCAGTCGGCGCGGTCGAGGTCCCACCCGACGAGGTACCAGCGGCCGCCCCACGTGACGAGGTGGTGCGGCTCCGCCTTGCGCGGCGGGACGAACGCGTCCGGGTGGCCGCTCTCGGACGAGCCGCCGCCCTCGGACGAGCCGCCGGCGTAGTCGAACCGCAGCACCTCCCGCGCGCGGACGGCGGTGCCGACGGCGAGCAGCACGTCGGCCGCGACCTGCGGCTGGTCGCGGCGCGGAGCGCGCGCGACGGCTGTGACCTGGAGGGCGTCGGCGGCGGTGCGCAGCCGGGCGGGCATGACCTGGCGGACGGTGGTGAGGGCGCGCAGCGCGGCCTCGTCGACGCCCGCGATCCCGGTGGACGCGGTCCGCAGCGCGACGACGAGCGCCACGACCTGCTCGTCGTCGAGCAGCAGCGGCGGCATCTGGCTCCCGGCGTCGAGCCGGTACCCGCCGTCGGGTCCCTTGGTGGCGTGCACGGGGTAGCCGAGGTCGCGCAGGCGGTCGACGTCGCGCCGCACGGTGCGCGGGCTGACGCCGAGCCGGTCGGCGAGCACGTCGCCGGGCCAGTCGCGGCGGGACTGCAGCAGCGACAGCAGGGACAGCAGGCGGGCGGACGGCGTCGACATCTGCTCAGACTGCCACGAGGTAGCGGACAGGATCTGACCGCTATCGCCGGAAGCATGGGTGACGTACCGATCCGGACGACAGGGGAGAGGCCCATGATCCGCACCCGCGGGCTCACGAAGGACTTCGTGGTCAGCCGCACCGAGACCGTGCACGCCGTGCGCGGCATCGACCTGGACGTCGCGCCCGGCGAGCTCGTCGCCGTGCTCGGCCCGAACGGCGCCGGCAAGACGACCACGATGCGCATGCTCACGACGCTGATCCGCCCGACCGCCGGCACCGCGACCGTCGCGGGCGCCGAGATCACCACGGACCCCGCCGCGGTCCGCCGCAGCATCGGCTACGTCGGGCAGGGCAACGGCGCCGGGCACGTGCAGCGCGCCGCCGACGAGATCGTCGCGCAGGGCCGCATCTACGGGCTCGACGCGCGCACCGCGCGCCGCCGTGCGGACGACCTGCTCGACGCGCTCGACCTGCGCCCGCTCGCGCGCCGCAAGGTGTCGGACCTGTCGGGCGGCCAGCGACGCCGGCTCGACGTCGCACTCGGCCTCGTGCACGCGCCGCGCCTGCTGTTCCTCGACGAGCCCAGCACCGGGCTCGACCCGCAGACGCGCGCGAACCTGTGGGACCACATCCTGCGGCTGCGCGCCGAGCGGGACATGACGATCGTCCTCACGACGCACTACCTCGACGAGGCCGACACGATGGCCGAGCGGGTCGTGGTCGTGGACCACGGGCGCGTCATCGCGGACGACACCGCGGACGGCCTCAAGCGCACCCTCGCGGGCGACCGCCTGGTGCTCGAGGTCGCGGGGGACGACGGCCGGCCCGCGGACGTCGGGTCTGCGGCCGCGCGGCTCGCGGAGCTCGTCGCCCGGGTCCCGGGCGCGCGCGACGTCACCGTCGACCGCTCCGCGGTGAGCGCGCGGGTCGCCGACGCGCCCGCGACGGTCCCCGGCGTCGTCGTCGCCGCGTCCGCCGCGGGGATCACGGTCGCGACCGCACAGGCGATCCGACCCACCCTCGACGACGTCTTCCTCGCGCTCACGGGCCGCAGCCTGCGCGACGAGGGCGCACCCCCCGACTCCACCGGCGCCGACCCGGCCGCCGACCCGACCGCCACCGACCCGCAGACCCGGAAGGACGCCGCATGAGCACCGCCACGCTCACCCCGCCCGTCACCACGTCGACCGCCACGCCGGCCGTCCGGCGCTCGTGGTTCTCCGACGTCTGGCTCGTCATGACCCGCGAGCTCCGGCCCGTCGTCCGTGAGCCGTTCTCGGTCGTCTTCGGCCTGGTCCAGCCGCTCGTCTTCCTCGGCCTGTTCGGGCCGCTGCTCGTCGGGTCGGTGGGGGAGCAGGGCCTGTCCGGCGCGGACGTGTGGCAGTGGTTCGTCCCCGCGATCCTCGTCATGACGACGCTGTTCGGCACGTCGACGACCGGCGCGAACCTGCAGCAGGAGATGCAGACGGGCGCGCACGAGCGGATGCTCGTCACGCCGCTGTCCCGCTCGTCGCAGCTCGTCGGGCGCTCGCTCAAGGAGATGGTGCCGCTCACCGCGCAGGCCGTGGTCGTCGTCCTCGTCATGCTGCCGTTGGGCTTCCGCGCGGACCCCGTCGGGGGCGTCGTCGGGATCGTCATGCTCGCCGTCCTGGGCATCGGCATCGGCTCGCTGTCCTACGCGCTGGCCATCGCCGTCCGCAAGCAGGAGTGGATGTTCTGGGTCGTGCAGCAGACGTTCCTGTTCCCGCTGCTCATCCTGTCGGGGATGCTCCTGCCGCTCGAGACCGGCCCGGCGTGGATGCGGGCCGCGTCGACCGTCAACCCGCTGCGGTGGGTCGTCGACGCCGAGCGTGCGCTGTTCGCGGGCGACCTGTCGGCGACGGCGGTCGGGTGGGGCTGGCTCGCGGCGCTGGCGACGGCGGCCGTCGGTCTGGTCGTCGGGGTGCGCACGATCGTCCGCTCGACGGACTGACCTCACGCACCGCGGCCGCCGCGCGTCTTCCCGTCAGGAGGGCGCGCGGCGGTCGCGTGCCGGGGTGTCGGAGGGAGCGGGCAGGATGAGCGGCATGGGTGTGCGGGTGGTCGAGCGGCCGGACGGGCCGACGGTGCACACGGTCGTCGAGTCCGGCATGGGGCCGGTCACGCTGATCGGCGTCGGCGAGGTGCTCACCGGGCTGCTGCTGCCGTCGACGCGCGAGCGCAACGTGACCGCGTCCGGCGAGCACGGCGACCGCGACGACACCGCGCTGACCGCCGCCCGGTCGCAGCTCACGGAGTACCTCGCGGGTGAGCGCCACGAGTTCGACCTCGACGTCGCGCTGCAGGGCTCGGCGTTCCAAATGCGCGTCTGGGAGGGGCTGCTCCGCATCCCCTACGGCGAGACGTGGTCGTACGGCGCGCTCGCCGCCGACATCGGGTACGACCCGCGCACCTCGTCCCGTGCCGTCGGTGCCGCGAACGGCGCCAACCGCATCGCCGTCGTCGTCCCGTGCCACCGCGTCATCGGCGCGAACGGCACGCTCACCGGCTTCGCCGCCGGCGTCGAACGCAAGCGGTTCCTGCTCGACCTCGAGCGCCCGCCGGTCGCCGCCGACGCGACGCTGTTCTGACGACCCGGCCGACCGGGGCGCGCGAGGATGGCGGCATGACCGCACCCGACGACGACGTCGTCGTCAGCGCCCTCGCCATCAACGTCACGATCCCCGAGCACCTGCAGTGGACCGACGAGCGCCGCGGCGAGGAGTTCCGCCTCCAGACGCTCAACGTGCGCCTGCTCCCGGACGGCACGCTCGCCGCGAAGGCCTACGGCCGACCCGTCGCGGGCGGCCGCGGCGCCTACGTCTCCTTCCACGTCCCGGACCGCCCGGAGCTCCGCGACCTCGTCGCCGCAGCCGCCGACCGCGCCGCCGTCCTCTGGTCGCTGCATCGCGGCCTCGGCTGACGTGCGGCGCACCTCTACCCGGTCGAGCGGGGCCTGTCCACGTCGACGTCATCTCGGGCTGGGGCGCCGGGCCGGTGATGGACCGGGCCCGTCGCGAGGCCGTCCCGCTGTGAGCGGCGTCGACCGCGCGCGCTCCGACGATCGTGTCGCGCACCGGTTGGCCGACCTCGCCCGGATCGGGCGCCTCGTGGCGGCGATCGTCGCCAAGGGGCGCGACGCCTACCTCGACGACGGCGTCGACGGGCAGATCCTGCGCGCCGCGGGTCGCGAGCAGATCGTCGAGGTCGCGACGGTCGTCGAGACGCTCCCGGCAGAGTTCAAGGCGGAGCACCCGGCCGTCGAGTGGGTCAAGGTGCAGCGCATGCGCGACCTCGTCGCGCACCACGACGACACCGTGAACGACGAGTTCGTGTGGGAGACGCTGCGGACGCGGATCCCCGCGCTGCTCGACGACCGGGGCCTCGCGGGCTGAACGCGGGCCGACCGTCAGGAGCGGCGGTGCGCGCCCTCCGGGAAGGCCGGGGACCAGCGGCGGTAGCCGTCGGCGAGGACCACGGCGTCGGCGTCGGCGGTCGCGACGTCCTCCCAGTGCACGAGGAACGTGCCGCGGTGCCGCCACCGCAGCCAGCGGGCCAGGACCGCTGGTGAGCGGACGTCGGAACGCTCGTAGCCGAGGAACGACGTGCCGGTGCGCGGGCTGACGATCAGCCCGTGCACGCGCGGCTGCACGAGGAGCCCGCCGTCGAGCGGCCCGTCGAGGACCAGGCGCATGTCGACGACGAACCCGAGCGGGTCGCCGGACGGCGAACGGACGGGCGTGTCGAGCAGGTCACTCAGGATCATGGCGGCCTCCCGGGATGCGGCCGACCACGTGGTCGCGGACCCACCGCTCGACCCACAGGACGTCGAGGTCCTCGCCCCGGACGCCGAGCCGGACCGTCGTGCCGACGTCGGTGACGTGCCGCCAGAGGATGCGGTGCAGCCGGGACGCGGGCGGTCGGCCGCCGAAGATCCGGGTCGCGAGGACCGGCCCGGACAGGAGCGCGACGACGTGGACGGGGGTGTCGCCCGTGAGCGGGCCGGACGTGCCGGCGGGCGGGGCGAGCTCGAGGTCGTCGACGGTCGCGACCTGGAGGTCGTCGACGTCGAGCGTCTGCCGGTCGAGCAGGTGCAGGCGGGCGTCGAGGACGCGTCCGGCGGGGCGCGGGCCCACCGGGAGCGGCTCGGACGGGTCGTGGGGGAGCGCCGAGCGGCGCACGCGTGGGCTCATGACCCGCCTCCGGTGGCGATGAGCAGCGGGATCGCCGCGAGGGACGCGACGAGGATGATGACGAGGTAGACGAGCGCGAGCGCGTTCGTCGCGCGCCCGTTGACGTGCTTCCCCATGTACTCGGGGTCGTTCGCGACGAGCAGGATCGGCAGGTAGGTGAGCGGCAGCGCGACGGCCGAGAAGACGACGGAGAACTCGGTCACGCGGATCGGGTCGACGCTCGTCATGAGGACGAGGACGGCGACCAGCAGCGCGATGATCATCGTGAGGTGGAACCGTGCGGCGTGCGACGGCCGGCGGTACTTGCCCCACGACCAGCCGAAGAACTGCGCGAGCGTGTACCCCGACGACAGGCCGGTCTCGAGTGCGGCGCCGAACGTCGCGGCGACGATCCCGACGAGGACGACGGCGAGCGCGAGCTTGCCGCCCGCGAGCGCGACGGGCAGCACGATCTGCGACAGCGACGACACCTCGACCGAGCGCGGCAGGAACACGACGGCCGCGCAGGCGGCGATCGCGATCGACAGGACCCCGCCGAACGGGAAGCCCACGAAGACGTTGACGCGCGACTGCGCGACGTCCTTGACGGTCCACCGCTCCTCGCGCGCGCCGGACGAGAAGAAGAACACCTCGTACGGCGTCATCGCGGCGCCGAACAGCGCGATCGCGTAGTACCAGTAGAGCGCGGGCCCCTCGTCGCCGGGCACGGTCGGCGAGAGCGCCTGGTCGGCGAGCTCGGACCAGTCCGGGCCGAGCAGGAACAGCGCGACGGCGAACACGACGAGCGTGAGCCCGAGCAGGCCGGTGACGTTCTCCAGCACCGAGAACTTGGTGCGCCAGATGACGAGCCAGACGGCGAGCGCCGCGACCGGGATCCACAGCCGCGGCTCGACGCTCGACGCGAGCTGCAGCGCGAGCGCGATGCCGCCGACCTCCGCGGTGAGCGTGAGGAGGTTGATGAGGAACGACGCGACGAGGTTCGCGCCGGCCGTGCGGGGTCCGAGGCGCTCGCGGATGATCTCGAACGTCGCGCGCTCGGACACGGCGGCGACGCGGCCCGACATCTGCGCGAACAGGCAGATCCCGATGACGCCGACCACGACGACCCACGCGAGGTTGAGCCCGAACCTCGAGCCCACGACTGCGTTGGTCACGAGGTCGCCGATGTCGAGGAAGCCGCCGATCGCGGTGAGCACGCCGAGCGCGACGCCGAGCAGACGCTTCACGACGCCTGCTCCAGCGCGGTGGTGAGGTCGTCGACGGTCGTCGCGGCGTCGTCGAGCGCGGCCGTCACCTCGTCGACCGAGCCGCCGGCGCCCGTCGCCCACGCGCGCGCCGCCGCGACCGCGGCCTCGGCGTCGTGCACGGCCGCGAGCGCCTCGGCCTGCTGGTCCCTGCCGGGACCGGGTGCGGGGACGAGCGTCGCGACGGCTCCGGCGGCGTCCTGGAGCACGGTGAGCTGGTCGAGCAGCGCCGTGTCGACGGTCGAGGCGGTGGCCCGGTCGCGGTCGAGGAGGTCGGTCGCGACGAGCGCCGTCTGGACCGCGGACGTGACGGGGGCGAGCGCGTCGGCGAGCGCGCGGGCGTCGTCGGCCGACGTCTGCGTCGACGGCACGGCGCACCCGGCGAGCGTGGCCGCGACGAGGAGCGCACCGAGGCCCGCGCGGCGTGGGACCTGCATGGACGCATCGTGACGCCCGGTCGTCGGGGGCGCACGCGGAGCGGTCGGGTGCTCGCCGGTCGGTCGGGTTCGTGCCCGTCGGGCTCGCGTCCGCTCGAGATGCGCCATGCCGCGCACGGTGTGACCGTGGCTGGATGACGACCCCCGACGACACCCCCACCACCCCCGACGACGGCACGCTGCCGCCCGACGACACCAGCACCCCGACGGCCCGGTCCGTCGAGGGCGAGACGCCCGACCCGGACGCCGACCCCGGCATGCTGAACCCGCGGACCGGCGCGTCCGCGTCCGGCGAGGAGGGCACCGGGTACGACGACCCCGACGCCGACCCCGCCAACCTCAACCCGCGGGAGGGCTGAGCATGCGGGCCCTCACCTGGCAGGCCCGCGAGAAGGTGTCGGTCGAGACGGTGGCCGACCCGACGATCCAGGAACCGACGGACGCGATCGTCCGCGTGACGTCGACCGCGATCTGCGGGTCCGACCTGCACCTGTACGGGTTCCTGGGGGCGTACCTCGACAAGGGTGACATCCTCGGCCACGAGGCGATGGGTGTCGTCGAGGCCGTGGGGCCGGGGGTCCAGAGCCTGCGCGTCGGCGACCGCGTCGTGGTGCCGTTCGGCATCGCGTGCGGCACGTGCTTCATGTGCCGCCGCGGGCTGCAGTCGCAGTGCGAGACGACGCAGGTGCACGAGCAGGACAAGGGCGCCGCGCTGTTCGGCTACACGTCGTTGTACGGGAGCGTCCCAGGTGGTCAGGCGCAGTACCTGCGCGTGCCGCAGGCGCACTACGGACCGGTCGTGGTGCCCGACGACGGGGAGCCCGACGAGCGCTACCTGTACCTGTCCGACGTGCTGCCCACGGCCTGGCAGGCTGTCGAGTACGCCGACGTCCCCGCGGGAGGCAGCGTCCTCGTCGTGGGGCTCGGCCCGATCGGCCAGATGGCCGCCCGGATCGCCCGGCACCGCGGCGCGGCGCGCGTGATCGGCGTCGACCTCGTCCCGGAGCGCCTGGACATGGCGCGCCGCCACGGCATCGAGGTGGTCGACGCGCGCGAGGACGTGCTCGAGGCGGTGCGCGAGCTCACCGAGGGCCGCGGTGCGGACGCGGCGATCGACGCCGTCGGCATGGAGGCGCACGGCTCGCCGGTCGCCGCGGGGGCGCAGCGCGCCGCCGTCGTCCTGCCGGACGCGGTCGCGCGGTCGTTCATGGAGAAGGCCGGCGTCGACCGGCTCGCAGCGCTGCGCACCGCGATCCAGGGCGTGCGGCGCGGCGGCACGGTGTCGGTGTCGGGCGTGTACGGCGGTGCGGTCGACCCGTTCCCGCTCATGGACATCTTCGACCGGCAGCTCACCTTCCGGTTCGGTCAGGCGAACGTGCGCCGGTGGACCGACGCGATCCTGCCGCTCGCGGCAGACCCGACCGACCCGCTCGGCGTGCTCGACCTGCGCACCCACCGGGTGCCGCTCGAGGACGCCCCGGCGGCGTACGAGATGTTCCAGAAGAAGGAGGACGGCTGCATCAAGGTCGTCCTGGACCCGGGCGCATGAGCCGAGGCGGGGGCGTGGCATGAGGGTCGTCGTGGTGGGGGCGAGCGGCAACGTGGGGACCGCGGTGCTGCGGCGGCTGCGCGACGACGCGACCGTGACGTCGGTCGTCGGCGTCGCACGCCGCACACCGCGCACCACACCGCCCCCGCCGTACGACGTCGCGTCGTGGGTGCCCGTCGACATCGGGGCGCGCGTGCCCGACGACGAGGTCGTCGCGGCCCTGGCCCGGGCGTTCGCGGGCGCCGACGCGGTCGTCCACCTCGCGTGGGCGATCCAGCCCAGCCACGACCGGCGCCGGCTCGCCGACGTCAACGTCACGGGCACGCGCCGCGTGCTCGAGGCCGCGGTCCGGGCCGGGGTGCCGCACGTCGTGGCCGCGTCGTCGGTCGGTGCGTACTCGCCGGCCCCGGACGACGTCCCGCGGTCGGAGGGCTGGGCGACCGACGGCGTGCGGAGCTCGCAGTACAGCGTCGACAAGGCCGCGCAGGAACGGCTGCTCGACGAGTACGAGGAGACGCACCCCGACCTGGCCGTCGCGCGGCTGCGGCCCGCGCTGATCTTCCAGCGCGCCGCCGGGCACGAGATCACCGGGCTGTTCCTCGGGCCGCTCGTGCCCGAGCGCCTCCTCGGCGGCAAGGTTCCCGTGCTGCCGTGGCCCGCGGGCGTCCGGCTCCAGGCCGTGCACGCCGACGACGTCGGCTCGGCGTACCGCGAGGCCGTCGTGCGCCAGGTGCGCGGCCCGTTCAACATCGCCGCGCCGCAGGTCCTGCACGCCGAGGACGTCGCACGCGTCGTCGGCGGCGAGGACACCCCCGTGCGCGAGGTGCCCGTGCCCGTCGTCCGGGCGGCCCTCGCGACCGCGTGGCACGCGCGCGTCGTGCCGGTCGGCCCGGGGTGGCTCGACATGGCGGTCAACGCGCCGATCCTCGACACGTCGCGCGCCGAGCGCGAGCTCGGCTGGCGCGCGTCGTGGTCCGGCGTCGACGCGCTGCGGGACGTCGTCGAGGGTATGGTCGACGGCGCGGGCACCGCGAGCCCGCCGTTGCTGCCGCGCCGCCTCCCGCGCCGGCGCTGACCACCACGTCGGGCCGTCGCGCCGCGACCTCGTCGGGCAGGATCGACGCATGACGCCTGACCTCGCCCCCGAGCGGCACGTCTACGGCAACCCGGACGCCCCCGTGACGATCCTCGAGTTCGGCGACCTCGAGTGCCCGTACTGCCGGGCCGCCGCGCCCGTGCTCCGGGAGGTCGTCGACACGTCCGACGGGCTCGCCCGGCTCGTGTGGCGGCACTTCCCGCTGTTCGAGGTGCACCCGTACGCGCTCACCGCCGCGCTCGCGTCGGAGGCCGCGGCGAGCGTCGGGCGGTTCTGGGACCTGCACGCGGTGCTCCTCGCGCACCAGGACCGCCTCGCCGAGCCCGACCTGCGCCGGTACGCCCGCGACCTCGGCATCGACCCCGCGCTCGTCGCGGGCGAGGCGGCGCAGGCGTTCGCGCCCGCCGTCGAGTCCGACTACCTCGCCGCGGTCGAGCAGGGTGTCCGCGGCACGCCGACCATCCTCGTCGACGGCGTGGTGCAGGCCGGCAAGCCGCAGGTCGAGACGCTGCGCGCCGCGGTCGTCGCGGCTGCGCGGCGCCGCGGCATCCCCGTCTGACCGCGGCGGCGACGGTCCCGCCGCACGCGCCCGCCCGGCCCCCGGGCGTCGTCCGGTGCGTCCCCGGC
>NZ_BHYL01000069.1 GCF_003851725.1 Cellulomonas algicola
CCCGACGAGCGCGCCGAGCACGAGGAACCCGACCTGCGCGAGCACGAAGCCCGACGTCACGACCCAGGACCCCGACCGGGCGTCGCCGGGCCGCACGAACAGCCCGAGCCCGTACGCGGTGACCGCGGCCGCGACGACCGTGCCGAGCGCGAGCCAGACGTGCGCCGGGACGCTGAGGAGCTTGGTCGACTCGGCCCGCAGCACACGTCCGGCGGTCACGCCCCGACGCGCGGGAGCGCCATGCGCGGTGCGCTCCCGCGTCGTCGGCGGGGCGGTCGTCACCGGACGTCCCGGGTCCGGAGGCGCACGGCGGCGGCGACCAGGAGCACGGCGATCCACGCCGCCAGCACGAGCCCGCCCCCCACCGGTCCGAGGTCGGGAGAACCGTCCATCGGGCCCGACGACGCGGAGGTCGTCAGGAGACCGCCCGCAGTGCCGGGCAGGAGCACGTTCACGGTGCCGACGACGGTCGGCGCCGTGCCCTGGGCGGGCGCCGCGAGCGACGCGGGGTCGCCGCCGGCCACGAGCGGATCGCTCGCCATCATGAGCACGATCGGCAGGATCATCACGAGCGACAGCGCGGTGACCAGGGCCGGGACCGTCCGTCGGAGCAGCGCGCCGAGCGCGTGCCCGAGCAGCGCGAGCCCGACGAGGAACAGCACCATGCCGAGCACGAGCGCGGGCGCGTCGTCGGCGGTGAGGTCGACCGGCAGGTCGCGCGACGCGGCGGCGGGCAGGATCCCGACGACGCACGCGGCCGTCGTCAGGACCGCGATGCCCAGCGCGAACCCGGCGACGGCGAGGCTCTGCGCGACGAGCACGGGCCAGCGGCGCGGCACCGTCGTGTACGTCGAGCGGAACGCACCCGTGCGGAAGTCCCCGCCACCGACCAGGACACCCAGCACGAGCGGTCCGAGCTGCGCGAGCATCAGGCCGGACGACAGCGAGTCGATCGGCTGGAACCCCGGGTCACCCGACGACGCCTGTGCGCTCAGGTACGTGATGACGCCGCCGACGACGACCGTCACGGCGGCGGTCCACCACGGCGAGCGCAGCGACACGACCTTGGTCCACTCCGACGCGAGGACCCGGGCGGGCGTCGGTCGGCGCGCGGTCGACGACGCCCCGACGGCACGCGGCGCCGTGGTCGCGGCGCTCATCGCCCACCGCCCGCGGTCGCGTCCGTGCGGTACTCGACGGCGTCGCTCGTGAGCTGCAGGTACGCCTCCTCGAGCGAGCCCGACCCGGTGCGGTCGACGATCTCCTGCACGGGCGCGTCGGCCAGCAGGCGGCCGCGCCCGATGATGACGACGCGGTCCGCGCACAGCGCGAGCTCGTGCATGAGGTGCGACGACAGCAGGACGGTGCGCCCCTCGGCCGCGAGCTCGCGCACCAGCCGCCGCACCCACAGCACGCCGTCGGGGTCGAGGCCGTTGACCGGCTCGTCGAGGATGAGCGTCGCCGGGTCGCCGAGCAGCGCCCCCGCGATGCCGAGCCGCTGCCCCATGCCGAGCGAGAACGTGCCGGCCCGCCGGCGCGCCGCCGACTCCAGGCCGGTCTGCGCGAGCACCTCCCGCACGCGCGCCTTGCCGATGCCGTGCGTCTGCGCCATCGCGAGCAGGTGCGCGTACGCGGTGCGGCCCGGGTGGACCGAGCGCGCGTCGAGCATGATGCCGACCGCGTGCAGCGGGGCGGGCAGGTCGGCGAACCGGCGGCCGTCGACCGTCGCACGGCCCGACGTCGCGCGCTCGAGCCCGACGACGACGCGCATCGTCGTGGACTTGCCCGCGCCGTTGGGCCCGAGGAAACCCGTGACCGTCCCGGGCCGGGCGGTGAACGTCAGGCCGTCCACCGCTGTCGTGCTGCCGTAGCGCTTGGTCAGCGCCTCCACCTCGATCATCGCGTCTCCTCGTCGTCGGGCCCGTCCGGGCGTCCGTCGACGACGCTACGAATCGGGATGGGCCGCCCAGCACCGACCGGTGGAGGAGATCGCCGGGGCGTGCGGCTCCGCCCACGGGATGAGGGCGTCCGACGAGACGGCGGGCACACCGCCCGCCCGGGGCGGCCCGTGCCGGGGCGGTCAGCCCCGGCGCCGCTCCTGCGTCGCCCTGCGCAGCAGCGCGTGCCCGTCGGCGAGCGGGCCGAGGTGCGCGAGCTTGTCGGGGTTCGTGACGCTCCGGATCGCCTGGACCCGGCCGTCGGCGATGTCGAGCGTCATGGTCACCACGACGTTCCCGTCGCCGTCGCGGACGACCACGCCGGGCTGGCCGTTGATCTCCCGCTCGTCGAGCACCACCCCGACGGCCGCGAGCGACGGCGCGGTCGCGGCGACGAGCCGCGCCACGTGGTCGACCCCGAAGAACATCCCCCGCCCCCACAGCGGACCCTTGCCGCCGGCGTCGGCGATCATCTGGACGTCAGCCGCGAGCAGCTCGCGCAGCGCGTCGACGTCGCCCTCCCGCACCGCGTCGACGAACCGGCTCGCGAGCTCCTCCCGCTCGCGGCGGTCGACCTCGAACCGCCGCCGGCCCGCGTCCATGTGCCGGCGGGCGCGCGAGGCGAGCTGGCGGCAGGCCGCCTCGCTCCGGCCGACGGCGCTCGCGACCTCGGCGACGTCGAAGCCGAAGACGTCCCGCAGCACGAAGACGGCACGCTCGAGCGGGCTCAGCCGCTCCATGAGCACGAGCGCCGCGGTCGACAGCGAGTCGGCGAGCTCGGCCGCGCGCTCCGGCTCCTCGTAGGGGTCCTCGAGCAGCGGCTCGGGGAACCACGGGCCCGGGTACGCCTCGCGGCGCACGCGCGCGGACCGCAGCACGTCGATCGAGACGCGCGTGACGATCGCGGACAGGTAGGACTTGACCGACGTCGGCTCGACACCGGACGCGTCCCACCGCAGCCACGTCTCCTGCACCGCGTCCTCGGCCTCCCCGACGCTGCCGAGCACGCGGTACGCGATCGAGAAGAGGAGGGGGCGCAGCTGCTCGAACTCCTCGGCGCGGCTCACGCGTCCACCCTGGCCTGCGGCGGCGGCGACGTCACGCGGTCCGTCGCCGCCGCCGCGAGCGCGCGGGCCCGGGCCGACGCGGAGGACGGCAGACGCGTCGATCCCGGCCGACGCGCCTCGCGCGCGAGGCCCTGGACGATCTGACGCGTCACGCCCTCCTTGAGCAGGGCGCCCGCGCGTCCGGAGACGTGCAGGGCGACGGCCGTGTCGTCCGCGCGCGAGGCCTGGAACGTCGCCGCCTCGCGGCCGAGCGCGATGCACTGCCCGAAGAACACGTTGTCGACGGGTGCCGCGACCCGGCCGTCGACGTGCGCCAGCACCGTGTCGGCCGCGCGCGCGCCCAGCGGCACGGCGGCCTGGCAGCTCGCGCGCTGCGGGACCCCCGAGGGTGCGACCGCGTCGCCCGCACCCACGACGCGGTCGTCGTCGACGCTGGTCAGGGTCTCGTCGGTGAGCAGCCGCCCGGTCGCGTCCGTCGCGAGGCCGCTGCGCCGCGCCAGGTCGGAGACCGCGAAGCCGGTCGCCCACACGGTGAGCCCGTCGAGCGTGCGCCCATCGTCCAGCAGCAGGGACCGCGCGCGCACCTCGGTCGCGCGCGGCCGCTCGAGCACCGTGACACCGAGCCGTGCGAGCCGGCGCGCGACCGCGCGCCGGGCGGACGGCCGGACGTACGGCGCGAGCACGCCGCCGCACACGAGCGTGACCGCCCGGCCCGTCTCCGCGAGCTCGGCGGCGGTCTCGATGCCGGTGGGTCCGCCGCCCACGACGACCACGGGCGCCGTCGGCGTCGTGTCGAGGGTCGCCCGCAGCCGCGTCGCGGACTCGAACGTGCTCACCGCGAGCGCGTGCTCGGCGGCCCCCGGCACGCCTGCGTCGGTCGCGTGGCTGCCGACCGCGTACACGAGGTGGTCGTAGGGCAGGTCGGTCCCGCCCGCGAGCCGGACCCGGCGGTGCGCGGTGTCGACGTGCGTCGCCTCGTCCACGACCACGCGCACCCGCTCCCCCAGCACCTCCGCCCAGTCGTGGAGGCCGCCGTGCGTGCCGGCCGCGACCTGGTGCAGCCGCACGCGCTCGACGAACCGCGGGCGCGGGTTGACCAGCGTGACCTCGACGTCGTCGCGGCCGGACAGGCGGTTCGCGGCCATCACACCGGCGTACCCGCCGCCGAGGACCAGCACGTGCGTGCTCATGAGGTGTCTCCCGTCGCTCCCGAGCACCCGTGCGGCGCTCTCGTGCACGTGACGAGACAGCGCCGGCTCGTGTGACACGCCCGTGCCCACGGAGGTCGGCGCGACCCCCTGGGCGCCGCGCCGGGTGCGCCCCTACCGTTCCCCTATGACGGACATGTCGGCGGACTGGCGGGTGGTCGACGGCGTCGCGACGGCGTGGTTCGACGCGCCGTCGCTGACCGCGGGGGCCGCGCTCGCGGGACGGCTGGTCGACCTACCCGGCGACGTCGCGGTGGACGTGCGTGCGACGGGCGTGCGCGTCCGCGTCGCGGCGGCGGGGCAGGCGGGTGCGGTGTCGGCCGCAGCACGCGACCTCGGGCTGACCGCCGACCCGTCGGCCCTCCAGCGGGTGAGCGTCGTCGTGGAGTCGCCGGACCCCGCCGCGGTGCGCCCGTTCTGGCAGGGCGTGCTCGGCTACGCCCCCACCGAGGACGGAGACCTCGTCGACCCGCTGCGCCGCGACCCCGTCCTGCGCCTCCGGACGTCGCCGGAGCCGCGCCCGCTGCGCAACCGCCTGCACCTCGACGTGGTGCGCCCGGCGGCGGTGGCCGAGCAGGTGCGTCCGGGCGAGCCGTACGGCGTGTTCGGCGTCTGCCACGCCGACGCGGACGGCAACGAGGTCGACCTGGTACCTGCGGGCGGCCTCGACGACGCCCCCGGGACGACCGACTGGCACGCGGTGTTCGGCGCCGTGGCCTGCTACCGCGTCGCGTCGTCGTCCCAGCAGCGCGACCTGGTCGCCGCGGCGGCGGCTCTCGCCGACGAGGCCGGCTTCCCGCTGCTGCTCGACGTGCGGCCCGGCCTCGTGGTGCTCGACACGGGCAAGGACCGCTGGGACGCGGACGCGCACGGTCTCGACGTGGACTTCCCCGCGCTCGCGGCGCGCCTCCAGACCGCGGCCCGTGACCTCGGGGCCACCGCCGACGCCGAGCCGCCGCGGTTCGTGCAGCTCTTCCTCGACGCCGCCGACGTCCGCGCCGTGCGAGCGTTCTGGCTCGCGGTGCTCGGGTACGTGCCGGACGGGCGCGCCGCGCTCGACGACGTCGTCGACCCGCGCTGGCTGAGCCCCGTGCTCGCGTTCCAGGAGATCGACGCCGCCGACACCGAGCGGCGGCGGCAGCGCAACCGCGTGCACGTCGAGCTCGCGGTCCCGGCGGACCGTGCCGCCGCGCGCGTCGCGACGGCCCTCGACGCCGGCGGCCGGCTGCTCGACGAGTCGCCGGGGCGCGTGCGTGTGGCCGACCCGGAGGGCAACGAGCTGGTCGTCGTCGCGGGGTAGGTGCGGGCGGGGCGTCCGCGGCCCGGTGGCCACCGCCGGACGGGCGTCTGACCTCGGCACGACGTGCGTGCACCCGTTCGTGAAGCCTGCCCCCGGCACACCCGGCGGCCGGTAGATTCCGTGCGGCCGGTGCCGCTGCCCCGGTCGGCCCCACGGAAGGAACCCGGTGGACCAGCTCACGAAGGGCGCGAACGCGCCGCTGACGGCGTCGCGCGTCACGCTCACGGTCGACGTCCCCGCGCCCGCGGACCTGTCCGCGCTGCTCGTCACCGAGAGCGGCCGGGTCCGCTCCGACGCCGACTTCGTCTTCTACAACCAGCCCGACGGGCCCGGCGTGCGGTGCGTGCAGCCGTCGGCCGGGCAGCCCTGGCGCGTCGAGGTCGACCTCGGGGCCGTGCCCGCCGACGTCCACGCGGTGCGGCTCGTGACGAGCCTCGACGACGCGTCCTCGACGTTCGGCCGTGTCGGGCAGCCGGTCGCGCGCGTCACCGACGACGCCGGGACGCCGCTGGCCGCGTTCACGATGACCGACCTGGCGACCGAGAGCATCGTCGTCGCGCTCGAGCTGTACCGGCGGGCCGGGGCGTGGAAGGTGCGCGCCGTCGGTCAGGGGTACGCGGGCGGGCTGGGCGACCTCGTCACCGACCACGGGGTGTCCGTCGACGACACGCCCCCGCCGGCCGTCGCCGCACCGGTCGCCGTGCCCGTCGCCGCCGCACCGGTCGCCGCCCCCGTCGCGGCGCCGCCCGCACCCCCGGCCC